>CAYWBT010000103.1:0-608 GCA_964456585.1 uncultured bacterium | reverse complement strand
GCTCCCGTACCCGCATCCCGATCTCGACGGTTTCATACCCGCCGTAGCCCGGGGAGCGTGGAATCCGAGCAGGTAATGAGCATGAGCGGCCATGGTGTGAAGAATCGTCCGCTTGGAAAGCAGGCATGATAAAGCGATCGTCCGGTTCCGGGCGACACAACAGACTATCCACAGAATAAACGGGAACGGCAAACGGCATATTGTTGCCCTTCCCGTACTGAATGGAGGAAACATGAGAGCACATTTCTTTACGGCAGCCTTGATGATAACCCTGCTTGCCGCCTCATGGGCGCAGGCACAGACCAACTATGATGATGTCCGCATCAGAGAATTCCCCTTCGCTGCTCAATGCTGGACGTTCAGGGAATTCACCTTTTTCGAAACACTGGAAAAGGTTGAAGCGCTCGGTATGCACTACATCCAGGCGTACGCAAGCCAGACCCTCAGTGCAGATAATCCCGATATCAAGTTCGGGCCCGACCTGTCCGACGAGCAGATCAGGCTTGTGAAACAGAAGCTGATGCAGCATGGCATCTCCATCTACGCCATCGGAGTAATCAACTTCGATAATAATGACGCGAGCATGCGGAAGATGTTCGACTTTGCCA
>CAYWBT010000102.1:0-10891 GCA_964456585.1 uncultured bacterium | reverse complement strand
CCTCTCCCGTTCAATCTGCGGATATGAATTCAGTCTGATGATTCCCGCTTTTCAGCCCGCAATCGTCGAAAGAAATCACGCAAAATGCCGGCACATTCCCGCTCTAAAATACCTGAAGTTACCTCAACCCGATGATTGAGCAGCGGATTCCGGCATATATCGAATACACTCCCGCATGCTCCCGACTTCGGATCCGCGGTACCATAAAACAGACGTGGCATCCGAGCAAGAACGATCGCACCCGCACACATGGGGCACGGCTCAAGGGTCACGTACATTGTTGTATCGACGAGCCGCTCATAACCCGTATCTTGCGATGCCGCTCCTATTGCGATGATCTCGGCATGGGCAGTGGGGTCTTTAAGCGTTACCACCCTGTTGCATCCCCTGCCGATAATGCGGTTATCCTTCACAATAACAGCACCTACCGGCGTTTCACCGAGTTCAAGAGCTCGTTCCGCCTCTGCGAGTGAGTGCCGCATCCACCGTTCGTGCGACCGGAAATCATCAATAGTTTCTTCCATTTCGACGTGCCAAATATAAAAAAAGTACGGTGTACAAGTCAACAATAATCCATCTACCACGTCAATCTCTCAAACGGAATTTCAAATAAACTGCTGGGAAAACTTCAATATGTTACGATAAGTATGGGGAATGATAGAAAGAGAATCGATCGTCACGATATGTCCTACCGAAACGCGAATACCACGGTCCGTAAAACCTGCATAATCGTGCTTTCCGAGCGGAGAAAGGTTTTTTTCGGATGTTTCTTCAATACAGAAGCGTACCTCAACAGGAGGCGGCTCACTCTCAATATCCGAGCCACAATTGGGTAAAGAAAGTAGAAGACTTGTATTCCTCAAATGCACGGTACTTATTATCGAACGTGATCTTATCCATTTTAAATCCGAAACCGCCCCATATCTCGAAACCGAAATAGGTCGATTTGTTTTCAATTTGCAGGACATAGTTGACCTGACGGTAGTCGTTGTGATCCTGTATATAATCCTTGTAGACCATTTCGAAACCTTTGAATCCTTGCATTCCCATGGTCAAAATCGTTGCAGGAGAAAGCGTGTATTTCAATGAAACTACTGGTATCCGCATGAGGTAATGATCGAGGGGATTAAGCGATTCCGAGCGGCTTTTCTTGTAGACGCGAAATTTTAGTCCCGGAGAAAACGTCCAGTTTCCCAGTTTCTTCGTGTACACGAATTTGTTAACCATCCCAAACGTCGTCAAAATATCATGAGGCTGGAAGGTATTATCATACATGGATCCTTCGATTTGTGAGTTACGCTCGAATTTAACATGATTTTCGATCGTTATGGATGGAATCGTCTTGATCCTCGACTCGAGAAAGAATTTGTTCACCTGTGAATTACGGTACTCAATTTCATCATAGTATAAATCTCGTGTATAGCTCGAAAACCGATACCAGGGGCCTGAGATGTGACGAAAGCTGGTTGGTACAACGACAAACTTATCCTGGATGTTATCCTGGATTCTCTCATACCGGTATTCTGCGAAAATACTACCGACGGTATAGACATCATAGTTGATATTCGTCTTGAAATAATTATTATCCGTCCTGTTGTCTAATCCAACACCTCTCGTTTTGAAAGAACCGAAAACCATGTTAAAATTTCTCTGGGGAGTAAACTTCAGGTAAAGATGGTGGCCCTTACGGTCGAGGTCGTATGGAGTATCATACTTCATATCATTTTCACGAAAATCAGGAATAGTGTTATTGTTAAAATCATCACCGAAAACAAACTCATCGGGATCGCTGTCGAACATCAGAAACGGTTCGGTATAGTCAGGAATCGAGTTATGGTTTTTTTCATTGTCGGGAATTCCGTCGTAATCAAGGTCATTGCCGGGAAAAACACCATCGGGATCAAACAGCGATTGCATCCGATAGGCCATAACCCTGCTTTTAAACATGGTATCCGGATACTGATCGTCGTCATCGTTATCCTCAATCATCGGTACCCTCATCGTGTCATTGCGAGAGTTTGCAAGGTCACCGACGATATCACTTGCCATCCAGTAATTGATGTAGGGGCGATAAAATTTTCCCATCTTGAATATCTCACCGGCGAATCCGAACATCTTCCAATCTTTCTGGGCAACGAGATAATAGGCGGTATCAGACTGCCGTGAACGATAACCTGTTCTCGCGGTGATATCCTGTGGCGCATTCGAGGGGAGACCGGTACCGGGTACGCCATCGGAAAACATGTAATAGTGATCGTTGATTACATACTCTCCGTTTACCTTGAAGCCGAGGTAATTGAAATGAGCATCGAAACCATAAATGGAATTACCAACTTCATAACCGAAATCGACACTGAGGGTGCGCAGGTTTGAACCGTCCTTGATGTTGCCATCAGCCTGGGCAGCTGTCACCCAGTACGTGGCATTATAGTGGCTATAGTTATCACCAATCGCATCGTGACCACCGCTCTTTTTCTTGGTATATATCTGCGATGTCTGAATACGGTAGTCGTTGGCAACGGTGATCTCGGCTTCGACACGGTTAATCCTGTCGGTGATACTGCCGATATCGAATAAATAGACCGCATACTCCTGACCGTTTACCCTGACAGGCTTGTCGGTTGGATCGACTATTTTATAGTATTTATTACCTGTTTCGACGTCGAAATTATCGGTCAATACTTTGGAGTTCCATCCGCGGGTATAATCATTCATATACAGATAATCGAGATATTTCGGGATACGCTCATCTGTCACCAACTGATCGAATGAGATGGGATAGGCGCCTGACGATCCTGGTTCCAAGTAATTATACTGTGATATGCTGAACGTGGCGGTGACCAGTTCTCTTCTCATATCGTCGATGATAATCTGGGGTATTATATCGGGTCGATTTCGACCGTTGACCTTGAGTCGGACATCATGAATAATCGGTCCTCCCCCGTCATGAGGAGAATCGTCGGTAATTCTAACCGCATAGATTATGGGAGTCGGTGCATAATCGGAGATGGTTCCCCTCAAATCTGTTCCCTGGTCACGGTTTTGCAGAGTGGCATACAGGTTGGCATAGGTTGCGCCAAGAGTTAATGCACCGAATTTTCTGCGAACCTGCCCTCCCCTGAGCATGAGGAAGTTCTTATTATCAACCCTGAGATCGTGACCAAGGTTTTCCAACATTATGAAGTTGACCATACTTGCTTGATAGTTCGCCGATTGAAAATCGACCTTCATGCCCTCTAAATTCGGAATACTCAGCGTGAGCGGGGTCAATTTGGCCCGCATGGAACCGGCGCCGATTGCTGATATTGCCCAGTCGTCGGTTGATTCGCTTCCCACCCAGATACCGTCCTCGCCACCCCGGGTATTCGTTCCACCACTGATCTGGGAATTCATATACCCACTCGGCCCCGAAGCTTCATAACTGCCGTCATCATTGTACCCTTCATACCAGATACTGGCGGATCGCGTCATTTTGGTCAGACGGTCACCAAACTGGTTGTAATACCATCTTTGACGGCGGTCTTCGATAATGTTATAATTTTCGAAACCACGGAAGGCATAGTTTTCGTAGCGGTTTTCCATTTCGTAGTAATCATATCCCCACCGGGGATAGAGATCATGGTAACGGCCGAAATTTCCCACGAAGGTCTGGTTCATTGCACGGTTATTCGAGGCATTAAGCGATTTTAATCGCTCATTGGTTGACATCCGAAGCCAGTCTTCGCCGGTTAAGAGCCGTAACTCATTGATGTTTTGTGCAAAAACGATCCCACCGAAAATAAACAGACAGATACATACTATCAAGGATACTGCAATCACTTTTTTCATGATAACATCCTTTATCCCCCATTATTACACTGCAGACAGCATTCTGCAGTGTTTTATAGAACAAGAATCATTCCCTCAGTTTCTCAATGCATTCACCATACTGTTTATGCAGGAAGTAATCCCACATCCTCACCCTCTCCCCCTCAGGAAGGGAGAAAGGAAGTTCAAGGAGGTCAGAAAGATATCAACGCCCGATGGTAACTAATAGTGTAATTAGGATTCTGTTATCATAAAGCACATCATTTTGCATCCATTGACTGTCACATCGATAAGGTTGAATATCAGGTCTTCAGAGATATTCATCATATCTGTAACGGGCCACAACTGATGAAATTCACTGCTTTGGGATAGAGATTAACGATAATTTCAAGTAATCATGTTGTGTAATTTTTTTATAGTAATTATATGATACAATAAACAACAAAAAGCACATTACGCAAGAGAAATTCGAGTGCCGGGGGTTTTTTTTAACATAGTCAATCGCTGTGCAAATATTGATGAACAATTTGCGACCTTTAAGGTTTGACTTTGCCCCGGTAATATGCTAATTTGAAGTAGCAAATCGCTCCTTTTTACCTTATTTGGAGGCAACCCATGAGAACAAGAAAACTCGGCTGGACAGATCTGGAACTCACGACTGTCGGAATCGGCACCTGGGCTGCCGGCGGTAGCGGCTGGCGGTTCAGCTGGGGTTACCAGGACGACCGGGAGTCGATCCGGGCAATTGTACATGCATGTGAGATCGGCATCAACTGGATTGACACTGCGGCGGTGTATGGTCTGGGGCATTCAGAGGAAATCGTGGGTAAAGCAATAAAACAGCTCTCCAAACGTCCTATCATCGCCACCAAGTGCAGCCGGGTATGGGACAGCGACGGCACTATTTCCGGTTCACTTAAGAAAGAAAGTATCCGCCGTGAGCTCGAGGATAGTCTCCGGCGGCTCGATATCGAGATGATCGATCTCTACCAGCTTCACTGGTCGGTGCCGGAAGAGGATATTGAGGAAGCGTGGGAAGTCATGCGCGCATTCATCGCGGAGGGTAAAATCAGGTATGCCGGTGTTTCGAACTTCTCCGTCGCACAGCTCGCGCGTATCCAGAAACTTCATCCTGTCGCTTCACTCCAGCCACCCTACAGCATGCTGAAACGAGATGTGGAGCATGAACTGCTCGGATACTGCGGGAAGAACGACATCGGAGTTGTAGCCTACAGCCCGATGCAGAAGGGCCTCCTGACAGGAAAATTCACCCGCGAACGTGCCGATAATCTTCCCGATGACGATCACCGGAGAAACGATCCCCTCTTCCGTGATCCGGTGCTCTCCGCCAATCTGAAACTAGCAGCGCGTCTTGGTGAAATTGCACGTAGGTACGACAGAACTGCTGCGCAACTTGCGATCGCCTGGGTGTTGCGCCGCACGGAAGTCACCGCGGCAATCGTCGGCGCCCGTCGCCCCTCTCAGATAGAAGAAACGGCGGCGGCGGCAGACTGGGTGCTCCCGGACGAGGTTATAGGGGAAATTGATTTACTCCTCGCTGATGGTTAAGAATATATTGGTTTATTGCAATCTTTTCGGAGAACTAAGAACATGACCTATTTTTTTCTATCATTCGGTATCATGTCATTCGTCATCGCTTTCCTGATTGGTATTTCAGACAATACTCCGGGAGTGCTTCTCTGCTATCTCGGATTTATGGCTATGCTGCTTGCCTGGACACATCGTTGGAGGTCGATAAAAAAATACCTGATTCTGATCGCTGTCTCTGTTATAGGTTTCCCCATTGCCGTAACACTGCATAATCTTTTTTACGCGCTGGCGGAAATGTCAGATAAAATCGTCGTTATAAACCAACTTTTCAATGTGTTGAGTGTGACGTTCTTTATTATCGCGGTTTTGGTCTGCCCCCCGGGATTGGTGCTCGGTGCAGTTGGAAGTATTCTAATGTTATTTGTTAAGAGAAAGTCGTATCTCGCAGGTGTGGATGACGTAAGAGATACCACTATGTAGGTCTTTACCCAAAAGTGGCATGCATAATACTTAGTAATATCTGGCGGATATTATTACCTCAGCGCTGAATGTTAAATTGATTGAAAGAAACAATGCCGTTCCCAGGATGAGCAGAGTGCCTCGATGTTTTCCAAGGGAACATCCATGCTCGGAATCGCATATATCATTAATCCCCCCTCAGGCGAACCGACTTTTTCTACTATTTCCTGAAACTGTTGATCAATATCTTCCGGTTTGCAGAATGGCAACATCTGTTCATCGATATCAACAAGCGGACATAACTTTCCCTTATACGCCTGTGCAATGCCGTCTATGGTGTTTGCACGTACCTGTGGATCGTGAATGGAAACACCGCACTCAACAAGATCATCGACAATTCCCAGTATATTCCCATCGCACGAATACCAGACATGTACACCTTCCTGACGGCAGGCTTGAAACATCTTCTTATATGCTGGTTTAAGATATTTTCGGAATATCCGAGGACTGATCATCAATCCATTCTGTGTGCCGATATCACCATGGAACCACATGACATCGATCCCGATTTCCAGCCACTTTTGTATATACTTCATATTATAATCAAGAACAATTTCAATTAAATCATTGAGTTGAGGTGGTTCTGTCATGAAATCAACAAGCAGATTTTCAAGACCACGTAAAAATTGCAGCCTGTCAAAAAAGCCGCCATGCGCAAACGACTCGGGGAACGCTAGTAACGGTAACTCCTTTCTTCTTTCCTCTTCCATATTTCCCGCAAGCATCTTCCAATCTATTTGGTCAAGAGGATTCGGGACTTTTAAGTCAGTAAATGCCTTCCAATCAGAGATCGGATGCTCGATTACCTGTCCGATAATTCCATCCTGGGCATTGTACCAGAGACAATCCCAGTCATCTTTATAATACGTACCTTCTGTGAAAAGTGGATCGGTGGTGTCGTACTGCATTTGATCGAGCCAAAGACCTGTATCAATGAGTGGATGTCGCAGCAGTATATCCCGTAATGTATTACCGTATTTTTTCCACACCGAAGGAAGGAATTCAAAGATAATGGGTATCCATTCAGGATTGTTGAACTCGACTGCCCGTAAAAAATTTTCTCGCTCGCTTATCGTTTTCTGTTTCAATGAATATCCTCTACTCTTGAGATTATTTTCCTTGGTTTCTTCTGGATATCTAGTTAAATATCTTTCTACTATTTCGGGTTCGAAATGTGGAATGGTCGGGCACCAGCCCTCATAAACAAACGAGGAGCAGGGTGTACCGGAACCACTCACCGAGCTCCTCATCATGTTATACTGACTTATCAAATTCGGGATTGTGTTCTTCGTACCTACGGCCCTGTTTTTCCTACTTCTCAAACGGACGGGCGATGTAGATAAAGAACCGCGCTATTTTATCGGTCGGATTGATGTGACCATGCGGTGTATATCCTGTGGGCGGCACCCGGAATCCCATACCGGGCTCGAGCCAGCGTATCTCCTTGCCGAGGAGTTCAATCGGCGTTCCCTCTGTGCAGAGCCAGACCTCTTCCGATGTCATATCATGGCTGTGAGGTTGGGCGATGGTCATGGCGTTTATGATGAGACGGCCGGTACCGAGGGTGGCGCCTCCGATCCCTGCCCTCCCATTGTGGCTCCAGTGCACGGTGATGTATCCATCGTTTCGCAGGGGAAGTTGATCTTCATAGTTGATTTCGAATTCCTTTTTCGGCGTGTACCCAGGGGGAACCGGCTCATTGATGAGGTACATATCGAGCATCTTATCACCGGTATTCGCCAGGGTAAACTCGAGTCCCTCGGGTATCATGAACATGGCGCCCTTGCGGATCTCTGCTGTTTTATTCGAAGAGCTGAGTGTGCCCTTTCCGGACATGACGTAAAATATCTCCTGTTCACCCGTGAGGGTGGTCGGCGTCGTTTTTGCCCAAGGATCGAGCGTCGCGCGGGAGAGACGGTTGACCACGTTGAGCACTTCACCTTTTCTCTTCGGCTTGAGCGGATCGCCGTCACACTTGGTCAAAATCGCCCGTTCCGTAATGGAACCGTGGGAATTGAAAGGCAGGGAGTTTTTCCAGCTGTTCAGGAACATATCGATGTCGGGATCGATTGCCGGATCCAGTGAACGCGGATCGAGCTGGTTCATGGCCTGCTGGTACTGCTTCTCGGTATATTTCTTCGCACCCTCCTGACCGTATACATCGGCGGTGACAGCCGTGAGGGCAAGGGAAACCACGAGCATCGGAATTATACTGATACTGGTAATACTGCGAATCATGTACTACCTCCTCTGGTAAAAATAAAATGAGAATAGAAGTGACGATGGTCAGGTCATGCAACCTGAAAAATCTTTATCGTCGTTTATTCTTCCATTCACTGTCACTTAGTTAAATATTAGGCATTTTAACGGTACATGCAAATGTTTTAGGAGAGCGGAGAAACATCTTTATTGATTAATGAAAATAAAGGAATGTGTGCGGAGAACAAGTTTTCGGGTCATCTTGTAAAGATGAGAAGGTTACGATTTACAGATAAAGGACACAGGATTCTTATCGGCTAGTATGTATCAATTATTTTAACCATTTATGTGGATAATGTAATCCAAGCAACTGGTGTTCGCAAGTGTTTGTCAGGTCACTCTCCGCGCAATTCTTCAAGCACGAGACTGACGGGAATAAAGGGAGCGATTGATTTTGGATCGTTATCACAATTTCCCGTCCTGTATATTGTACACGTAACAGCCGTCACGGTAGGGATTGCCGTTAAGGAGCTTCCCGGCGGAGTGCCGGGAAAGTCGGGCATAATCGGTTCGGCGGTAGTACCGGTACCAGTCAGTACGAGCATACAGACTAAAGCATAAATCCACGCCTTCATGTATCGGTCTCCTGAATGAATTGTGGAGATTAACCGCGAAAATGGAGAGCAGTGGAATTCCCGCAAGAGTGTATGGATTTGTTCTGTGCTATAGCTTCTTGGCAACAATAGCGATTTCAATGGTTTCCGGATCAAATTGTGAGCCCGCGACATCCGAATAAATCTTCTCAATCTCAAATCCGCATTCCACAAACTCTTTCTCAAGTTCTTTTGGGCTGAAATATTGCAGCCAGTTATACACGGTTCTTGTGCTTGATGCTTCGATAAGCGAATATTTGTCAAGGACTACTTTTTCTTTCTCATATTTGAAAGTATTTAAAAAACCGTAGTACTTATTCGGCGACCAAAAACCATTGAGGAGATTTGCTTCGTATGTCGCTGTTTCTTCGCGCAGGCAAAAGGCAGCCAGTGAATACACATCGATGAGAACCGAACCGCCTGGATTCAAAATGGTGTTGAATTTGCTCAACATCTTCCGTCTCTGGATTGGGCTAAGCGCGCAGAAGTCGCACATAATCATCATGATGAGATTGAAGCGGTCATCTGTTTCAAACTCAAGGTAATTCTGATTCACGTAGTTAATGGACAGCCCTTCCCTAGTTGCAACTTCCTGTGCATATTGAATCGACCTCTTCGAGAAGTCTATACCGGTAACATCTGCCAGCTTTTGAGCCAGCCTAGTCGCATACAATCCTGGCCCGCAGCCGAAATCAGCAATCTTTGTCCCCGCACAAACGTTGAAGCGGGAAACGATCCATTCCACCGAGCGATCAATGAACGCCGCATTTCGGGATGAAACGTCAATATCCTCGTTAAGGTGGAACGTGAGCATTTGCCCTGATGTATGTTCATCCGCCCACAAGTCACTTGCCGTGTAAAACTCGAATGGTGCAGGACGTGTATTTATTTTCTCTAGTTCTTCAAACATTAAATATCTCCGATTTTTGGTTACACAAACAAGTTGGGCATCAGGCGCGGTTAATCGCTGTCTCCTGTTTTCTCATCGTTTGGCAGCAACTCCTCGTGTTCGGTGCTGACCACAAGTTCACGATCATCAATGATGTTGAAATAGTACACCGTAACACCCTCAGGAAGCAAGGCGGAAATCCTTCCGTCTTGCGTATTCAGCGTTGCCGGTAGTGTCTGCCAGTTCCTCTCTTTCCATATCCCTGTGTCGGTTGTGTAGTTCAATTCAGCCCTGCTGATCTGCGATTTGCTCTCAAATGCAGCCCACGCGTCACGGCCCGAACGACCGCTCTTGATAATCCGTGCCAGAGGTACGCCGTTCCTAAACAGAGACTCGGCCATCGCATGTATCTCTTCCGGATTCTCGCCGGGACCGCCATGTCCATGGGGCATACGAACACGCGTGCACAGAGTACGCGGGGCATCTGGCAGCCGGTATGATTTCTGCAGCGAGTCCATCGGATACGCGAAGTCATTGGTGCCGTCCACCCACAACATCGGTATCCGCGCATGAGGGAGATACACCGAGGGATCCCAGAGCGAAAGCCATGTGCGCGACCGCTCCGGCCCGATATTCTTAAAGATACCAAGACGCCAGACTGAATTGTCGCCGAGAAACCCGCAGCCGTAGACCGGAGCAGCGAATTTAAAGCGGTTGTCGACTCCCGCCACGATGCAGGTCAGGTAGCCGCCCCATGATATGCCGGTGAGCCCGATCTTATCCGTATCAACCTCCGGGAACGACCTGATCAGGGAATGGGCGAGGATGACATCCGCCACAGCGTGATAGGTCCACTGGTCTTCGACCGGTTGATCGTCCTGATCGAAGCCGCCCCAGCCGGGAGGACCGCCATGCTCGTGGCGCGGATGATCTTTGTAGCCGCCGCTGCTGATGCACCCGCACGTGTCCATCGCGATCGCCGCATAGCCGCGGCTGACCCAGAGCTGTACCCAGGGGATGAACGCCGATCCCCCACCGCCGTGCACGAGAACCATTGCCGGCACCTTCTCGCCCTCCTCCACCTCGGGCAGCGCGTAGTAGGCGAACACCCGGGTCGGTTTCCCCTGCCACGGCAGGCCCTCGTAGAAGATCGCCTGCACTCCCACGGCGCTGTGTTGCGGGGCCTCGTAGACCTTCGGCGTAGCGGAAAGCACCTGTATATCCCACGGGATCGTCACATCCTCTGCGGCGACTGCACCCGCGAGGATAAACA
>CAYWBT010000101.1:0-10897 GCA_964456585.1 uncultured bacterium | reverse complement strand
CATCGAACAGAATACCGGCGTCAACATGATGAAAGTACGTGGCATTCCGCACCCAGAATCCTTCACGACGACCGTCGGAGGTGGTCCGCACGGTAAACCGTCCGGCATCGGTTGAAAAGCCCTCGACCGGCTCGCCGGGTGCAGAAAGCCGGTGACGGAAGAGAGTAATATCTGTCGCAGATGAGCGGGTCACCCGGGCACCTATCCATCCCGAGTACTTAATGGGTGATGTTTCTCGAACAACCGAATCACCATTCTCTGATGGTATCAAGACAGCGAGGAAATGCGTGTCGTCCATTATGGTGGGGATGTCGATCATGATGAATTCTTCCTCGCGATCCGGCGCCGAACGAATACGGTGACCAAAATCGACGGGGGAGAGCACATCCATCCTGAGATGCGCTCCGGGTTGCACGATGCTGACCGTATTTTCCTGAACCGACAGCGCGCCTTTCCCCTCGGCATGGAAGAGCCAGTTGAACGTATGCGGGGCTGCCGCCTTGACCTCATCATAGAGGATGAAGTAGTGCGGTTTGACGAATACGAACGAGCGGGTGTATCGCTTCAGCTTGCCGCGGTAGACACAGGACAGTTCCCCCTCGACCGCATCCTGGAGTTTGCCGGTGAAGAAGCCGGTTATCTCCGGATACATACTGAGCGCCCTGACCCCGTTATGGAAATCGGCCTGGCGTTGGCTTTCCGGGTGACTGTCGAGAAGGAGGGTATTGTGGCCGATGGGCTGGATGTAGTAGCTCTGGTAGTACAGGTTGCCGTAGTAATCGGTGCCGCCTGCTTCGGATATGAGATCAATGCCGTTATAGAGCAGGCGGAAGGTTCCCTGGTCAAAGTGATAGTGGTTCGAGTGGGGACCGCACCGAAAGACGAGCTGCGCTCCGCTCCCGTCCCAGGACGTTTTCAGCACCGCGATGCCCTTTTCCGGAAAGACGCGTGAAGGAGGGAGATCAACGATTCGTTTCGTCGGTTCGATGTCGTTGGTATACCAGATAAAGTCGAGGAGTGATCCCCGTCCTGCACGAAGTCTCGGCAGGATGACATCATAGGCGAGCGGGTCGCGCAGACGGTAGGCTGACCAGAGGCAGAAATCCATCTGGGTTGTGGTATGATTGCTCCCCGAATCTCCGAATGTGGGATTGCAGCCATCCGGAAATCCGGTGTAGAGCGGCTGCAGGTACGAGCCGCAGAAATTGGTTGTCGTGCTGTAGTCGATTCCGAACGTGCGCTCGATCACCGCGAGCGCCATGGCCCGTGATTCCGCGTCCATGCTGTGATAGCCCCAGGGTTCCTGGTAACTCCCCTCTGCCAGATAGCCGGTGTCGAGATGTGCCTTGAACTTGGCGAGTATGCCGGAGAGGTAAGGTTCGAGCCAGGGATTGTCGGGATCTTCCCCGTAGATTGCGGCAGCCGCCATGAGCGCCCCGGTATGACTCACCCCGTAGTGGTTGCTCAGGTTCGAGGAAAAACGGTTATAGTAGGTGCCATCACGATAGGTCGGTTCGATGCTCTTTTCAATGAGCGCACGGCGGACGAGAATCTTTTCCTCTTCCGTGAGGAGCGGGTGGAGAAGATCGTATCCGAGGGCCGCCTCCTGGGCGAGATACCCAACCGGATAGTACATGTACCGGGCGTGATTCTCCATGACCGGGTGGTTCCACTGCTTGAAGCGGCAAATACGGAGAAGCGCATCCTTTGCCTCGAGCCCTGCGGCTTCGTCGCCGGTCAAGGCATAGAGCAGCGCTCCTGCGTGAATGAGGTGATTCGCGATTCTCCGCACAGGGCGCGCCCACCGGTCATAGGCGTCGTTTGAGATCGAGTACCTCCCGGCGATATCCTCACCCGATCCCCAGAACGATCCCGGGATGTCATCTGGCTCCACGATATCCTCAGGCCGGAGCCGCTCAATACTCGAACGGCAGTCCGCCATGAGCCGGTTGAAGATAACCGTGCGTAGGCTGTCCATGCCGGTGCTCACCATGCGGTCGAGTTCTTCCCTGTTGAACAACACCCGCGGGTGATCGCTCGGGGCAGGTCGTCTCCCCGGCACCAGGCAGGACAGGTCCCACCTGACAGGATGGTCCGTCGATCCCGCGCCCTCGAGACGAACCGTCCAGTACCCCGCCGGGTCGTCGTCCTTGAACCAGTACATGGTTGCGTTTGTCCAAAGGCCGTCCCCGGCCGTTTTGTCGCCGTGGGAACCATCGTCGTAAAGGCGGACACGCTTCGCCCGATTTTCGCCGTGCGAATCGATGAGCTGGGCGGTGACGTTCCTGAGTTTGACCGTAAGGGGACCCTGCTCCGCCGCTACAGTAAGCGACAATGTGTCGCCATAAAAGTAGTGATGGTTAAGCACGGCCGTATGGTAGTGTTCGAAGTACGTTGAATGAGGTTGCTTCCCAATGAACTGCCGCGAGCGTTCGCCGCTCAGGCTGAAGTCGTCGATGACAACCGAATAACTCTTGACCGATGAAACGAGCGAATACCGAGTCTGAATCATCACCACCCGGAGCACCACACCCGGTTCGAGACCGGTTCCCTTGCCGGCCTCATTCAGTGTTTTGCTTTCCCGGAAGCGGTCGATCGGGAGATCGAGTTCGATCCACTCGTTCACCACCGGGCGGGGGATCGTGTGGATGTAACGCCGGCCATCGTCGGCGCCGAGGAGAATTTCCAGTTTGTCAGGTATCCGGTCGGACCCGATGAAGCAGGCGACTTTCAGGCGTGATTCTCCGGTGGTTCGAAGCAGGCACTGCTTTGTCATGCCGATATCGAGTTCGACATTGTCGTTGGGAATGACATTTTTGGCGAGGGAGAACCGGCTGTTCCCCTGCGTTGGTGTCTGCTGGCAGACGATACCGGGATCACACCCGATGTCCTGCGTGTAGGGGTAGCTCTCCCAGCCATTCATGGCGCCCTCCTCGAAATCGTCGGCGAGGATATACGGAATGCAATCCGACTGGCCGTTCGGAAGCGGGGACGATGCAGCGCACAATGAAAAGGCGATCACAAAAAAAACGAATGGAACGAGAGCCCTGCACTTTCGCAGCATATCCTGTTTTTCCCTTTCATGCAGTATGTGAGGAGCGAGTACGTTCGGCATTTCATGTTCAACCAGACCGGGGGAATCGTGGCGACAGGCGGGCGGATAAACGCAACGGATAAGGAGTGCAATTTTGTCCGTTCGCGTATTCCACCGGGCCGACTTGACACCACGCGGGACTGCTCTCGTGCGAACAGTCCCGTGCATATGGACGACTATCCGCCCCGGCGCCGGTTACATGCCGATCGAGAACATCCGCTCGAGATCGTGCCGCGAATGTACCCTGAACGCTATCATGGTTTCGGACGATACGATTCCATCGACCTTGAGGAGGTGGCCGGTGACAATATCGGCAAGTTCGTCATTGTTTTTGACACGAATGATAGCGATCAGGTCGAACCTGCCGCCGACCGAATAGACCTCCGAGATACCTTCGATTTCAGCCGCCTGCTCGGCGACAGTGAGTATCTTCGTGCGTTCAACGTTCAGGAAAACAAAACCGGTTACCATCTTCCCCTCCTTTTATCGGTGACAATGATTCACTGACATACATAAAATGAACCGCGGGTGAAGTGAATAATAGATACACTTCTACTGGAATGTACAGAGCACAATCAGAAAATGCAAACCAATTCACGGTCACATCCTCCCCCTCATATTCTCATCCTTCCGGTAACGTGCATTACCCGCTGGAGAGGAGAAACGTAGGGGCTTTATTGCCGTTCTCGTTCTCTCTGCTGAAGCCGTTTGACAGGGAGTACTGTCGTATCGGATTTAACAATATTCAGATTCTGCCGATACTAGTACGGGGAAGGGTTTTTTTAGGAGATATTTCATGCTTACAGGAATATCACGCGCCGCTGCTGCACTCAATCTCTACGCGGAAAAAATTGAGGCAGCCGTGTATTGTATGAACGCTGATCCGGCTGTGAATAGCGGCGCTGGGACGTCCGGCGCGAAAGATAGTACGGATGAAGTACCCGTTCGTCCAGGGAGCACCCCATCCGGATTTTTCCCTTCATTCAGCCGACTGGGCGTCGAATCGGAACCTGACACGGCCGCTCCGATTGGTCTTTTTGAAGGACTGACCGACACTATGATCAACCAGCGGTATTATGAAGCTCAGCTGAAAACGATCAGAATGTTCGGAGAACTAGCAGGTACGATGATAGATCTCGTCGGTTGAATGCCCACTCCTCCTCTCCCGCAGTATGCACCCGCACACCAATGCGAGTGTAAAAACAGAATCATGCCGAAATTAAATCCCTTATTGACTGAACCATTTTTTTGTTGTATTTTATTGATCAACCGGTATGCTGGCTATTGGGAAGGCATAAATTGCACTCGCTGAGCGGCACAATAAAAGCACCATTTTAACTGTATAGTATACATGAAGAAAGATACCTTTTTATGGTTGCACAAAGGGCTTTTCCAACACGGCTTCACCGTTGTGATCCGTTTCCCTTTTGATCGATCTCACTGATTGCGGTGAGATTTTTTTTGCCCGAATTGGAGGTGGTGCTGTGACGGTAACAAGCGAAGTTAAAATCATGAATAGCGCGGGAATGAAACGGTCGCTCCTGAAGGTTACCCACGAGATACTCGCCCGGAATAACGGCCCGGAGACCCTTGCGCTGGTTGGGTTGCAAACGCGGGGTATTCACCTGGCGAGGCGGATAGCCGCCATGATCAAGGGCATCGAGAATGTCGAGGTGCCTGTCGGGATCCTTGATGCTACCATGTACCGCGATGATTTCCGGGTTGCCATGAAGCAGCCCAAGGTCAAGGTGACCGCCATATCCTTCGAAGTGGATGGTACCACGATCGTCCTGGTGGACGATGTGCTCTATACGGGAAGAACAATTCGCGCCGCACTCGATGCAATCATGGATTTCGGCAGACCGCATCTTGTCCAGCTCGCTGTTCTCATCGACCGCGGGTGCCGCGAACTACCGATTTGTCCCGATTTCGTCGGCAAAACGGTGGAGACGCAACTGCTTCAGGAGATACGGGTTCGCATGGTGGAGGTGGAAAGTGACGGCATCGATGAAGTGTCGTTGGTGACACTGCGGCAAGAAGGAGAAGAATGATGGCGTTTGGATTGAAACACCTGTTCGGACTTAAGGAAGTGTCGAAAGAGGATATTACCACCATTCTCGACACCGCGCTTTCCTTCCGCGAGGTGCTCGACCGACCCATACGTATCGTTCCCTCGCTCAAAGGTGTCGCTGTTCTGAACCTCTTCTACGAAGAATCGACCCGGACACGGATTTCTTTCGAACTCGCCGAAAAGAGGCTCAGTGCCGAAGTCATCTCATTCAGCAGGGGATCTTCGAGTGTATCGAAAGGCGAGTCACTCAGGGATACGGTGCGGAATATCGAGGCGATGAAAATCGACCTGATCGTGACAAGACACCAGTCGCCGGGGACTCCCCGGTTTCTGGCGCAGCACACCAACTGTCGTATCATCAATGCCGGCGACGGTGCCCACGAGCATCCAACCCAGGCACTGCTCGACATGATGACTATGCGCCAGCGTTTCGATACGATCGATGGATTGCGCGTTCTGATTGTCGGCGATATCATTCATTCACGGGTTGCCCGGTCGGATATATGGGGACTGAAAACCATGGGTGCTCATGTTGATGTGTGCGGGCCGGATACGCTCATACCGCTCGCGATGGATAACCTTGGTGTCACCGCCTATCACAATTTCGACGATATCATTCCCGACTACGATGTGATCTATATGCTCCGCATTCAGAAAGAGCGTCAGCCTGCGGGGCTCTTGCCTTCCTCCCGGGAATACACCGCCATGTTCGGCCTGACCAAGGAGCGGATGAAACGGATGAAAAACGATGCGGTCGTCATGCACCCCGGTCCCATAAACCGGGGCATCGAGCTCGACTATGAAGTTGCCGATTCTGACCGGAGCCTGATCCTCGACCAGGTGACCAACGGCGAGGCAGTCAGGATGGCAGTGCTCTCCCTTCTCAGCGGGAGGATCGAGCAATGAAACCGAAAGATATTCTCATACAGGGCGGTCGTGTTGTCGATCCCTCGCAGGAACTGGACGACGTTCGTGATGTGCTGATCAGCAGGGGATTGATCGCTGAGGTCGGCGAACACCTTGACCCGGGCAAGACGGACGTCCTCGATGCTTCAAGGATGATCGTCATGCCCGGACTCATCGACATGCACACCCACCTGCGCGAGCCCGGTTCCGAAGAGTCGGAAACCATTCAGAGCGGCTGCAGGGCTGCCGCACGCGGTGGGTTCACAGCGGTCTGCGCCATGCCGAACACCGAACCGCCGACCGATGATGCCGGACGTGTCGAGTTTATACTCGATCGCTCGGAAGGCGCGGAGGCACGTGTCTATCCCTGCGGCGCCATCACCCGCGGCCGTGCCGGGAAAGAGATTGTCGAGATGAATGATATGGCCGAGGCGGGAGCGGTCGCCTTTTCCGATGACGGGGTATCGATTGAGGACGCATATATAATGTATAACGCTCTCCGCTATGCGAACATGATCGGCCGTCCCATAATCGCACACGAAGAAGATGCAAATCTCGACCGGAGCGGCCACATGAACGAAAGTTCCCTTTCGGTCGAACTCGGTCTCAGGGGGATGCCCGGGATTGCAGAGGAGACGATGGTCATGCGCGATATCGCCATCGCAGAGTACACGGGAACCAGCCTTCATGTCACCCATATCTCGACCGCAAAAACGGTGGCGATCATCAGAGAGGCAAAAGCCCGCGGTATCCGGATCACCTGCGATGTCACGCCCCATCATCTCGCGCTGACCGAGGATCGGGTCAGGTCGTACGATACCCGCTACAAGATGAATCCTCCCCTGCGGTCGCGGGAGGATATCGAAGCGATCCACGAAGGACTTGTCGACGGTACCATCGATGCTATTGCGACCGATCATGCCCCGCACTATATTGAGCAGAAGGAGCTTGAATTTATCGAAGCGGCGTTCGGTGTGACCGGCCTCGAAACAGCCCTGGGAGTCGTGCAGCATGTCCTGGTCAACAGCGGTATTCTGCCCTGGAGCGCTGTCGTTGAGAAGATGTCACACCTGCCAGCGCGGATACTGGGGGTTCAGGGCGGAACACTCGCCCCGGGAACTGTCGGGGATGTCACGATATACGATCCCGACACTCCCTGGCAAGTCGACCCGCACCGCATGGTTTCGAAATCGTCCAATACCGCGTTCTTCGACTGGACCCTGCCCGGAAAGACATTCGCAACGGTGGTTGGGGGCATCTTACACCGAAGCAGTGAAAACACAAATGCCTGAGATGACGGAAACACACCATACCATAGTTACCGGCGATGCACGGTCAATGGACGATGTACCCGACGAGAGCGTACACCTTGTCGTCACCTCGCCGCCCTACTGGCAGTTGAAAGATTACGGATCGGATGGTCAGATCGGCTTTTACGACCGGTATGAAGAGTACATCAACAACCTCAATCTCGTTTGGAAGGAATGCGGCCGCGCCCTGCACGGGGGGTGCCGTCTGTGTGTCAATATCGGCGACCAGTTCGCCCGGGCGGTCTACTACGGAAAGTACCGGGTAATACCCATCAGGACGGAGATCATCAAGTTCTGTGAGATGATCGGTTTCGACTACCTGGGTGCGGTCATCTGGCAGAAGGTTACCACGACCAACACGACCGGGGGCGCGACGGTTATGGGATCGTATCCCTATCCGCGGAACGGGGTACTGAAAATCGACTACGAGTTCATCCTGCTCTTCAAGAAGGACGGCACACCGCCCCGGGTCGAACGTGAGCGAAAAGAGTGCTCGCGCCTTACCAAAGCGGAATGGAATACGTACTTCCAGGGGCATTGGAACTTCAGTGGTGCGAAACAGGATAATCACCTGGCGATGTTTCCCGAAGAGCTGCCGCGGCGGCTGATTAAAATGTTCTCTTTCGTCGGCGAGACGGTGCTCGATCCGTTTCTGGGGAGCGGTACGACGACGCTCGCGGCGAAAAACCTCGGGAGAAATTCGATCGGGTACGAAATCAACCCGGAGTTTCTCCTGGTCATCAAGGATAAAGTGGGAGCCGGGGAGCGCGATCTCTCTCTCGGTACGGCGTTTTCCTTTGTGACCCAGCCCGAAGTAAAACGTGATTTTGCGCAGGAAATTGAAACATTACCGTACCGGTTCATCGATTCCCACGGCCTGAGCAATAAAATCGACCCACGCACGCGGCAGTATGGCTCGAAGATCGATAAAAAAGGCCGCGAGCGGGAAAATTACCACCGGGTCGAGGAGGTTATCAGCCCGGAACTGCTGACGCTCGATAACGGCGAAACCGTTCGGTTGATCGGCATCAGGCAGAACCCGGCGCAGCGCGAAAAAGCGGTTCATTATCTCGCCGATAAAACGAGAGGGCAGAAGGTCTTTCTCAAGTACGATGCGGAAAAGTACGATAATCACCATCATCTGCTTGCCTACCTCTACCTGTCTAATAAGACGTTCATCAACGCGCATCTGTTGAAAGAGGGATTGGCGCTCGTGGACAGGGACGCCGAGTTCAGGCACAAGGAAAAATTTATTAACTGTAGCTCTCCATCAACGAGGTAAGCAGTAGCGCTCCGGGGGGCCTGTCTGAGGAGAGGTGTCCTTACCGGTACCGTGATGGGATACAACCAACGGAAGAGAAAAAGATGAGAAAACATAGAAAACCAGCTGTTCTCGCCCTGGAAAACGGCAAAGTTTTCAGGGGATACCAGTTCGGGGCGGAAGGCGAGAGTGCCGGCGAGGTTGTCTTCAATACCAGCATGTCAGGCTACCAGGAGATTCTCACCGACCCATCCTATCACCGTCAGATCGTCACCATGACCTATCCGCTCATCGGCAACTACGGTATCAATGCAGAGGATTACGAGTCGGAGAGGCCGTATGTCGCCGGATTCGTGGTGAAGGAGTACTGTGCCTACCCGTCCAACTACCGTATGACCGAGACCCTGCACGACTTTCTGGCGCGGTATGGGATCATCGGTATTGAGGATGTCGATACCCGCGAGCTCGTCCGGACGATTCGTGAGAAGGGCGCCATGCGCGGCGTGGTGAGCACGGTGGATCTCGATGAAAAATCGCTCGTTGCGAAGGCGAAGGCCGTTCCCCCCATGGAGGGCGCAGACCTGGCGAGCGAAGTTACCTGTTCCGAGTCGTACTATGTCATCGAAACGCCCGAGAGCGCCGTGAGAAGGGAGCGCGAACGTGACCCCAAGGCGTACCACGCTGATTTCAGGAAGATACCGCGTGAGGAATTTGATCGTGTGCCGCAGCCGATGATTGCCGCATTGGACTTCGGTATCAAGTACAACATTCTCCGGAAATTCGTCGCGCGGGGATTCAAAATTGCCGTGCTGCCGTCGACCACACCCGCCGGGGACATACTCGCGCTCGATCCCGGGGGTATATTCCTGTCCAACGGCCCGGGGGATCCGAGTGCGGTCACCTATGCGATCGAAACCATCCGCCAGCTCCTCGGCAGGAAACCGATCTTCGGCATCTGCCTGGGGCACCAGTTGCTCGGCCTCGCGCTCGGCGGAAAAACGTACAAGCTCAAGTTCGGCCATCACGGCGGCAACCAGCCGGTCATGGATATGACCACCGCGAAGGTCGAAATATCGAGCCAGAATCACGGTTTCTCGCTGTTGCCGGATTCGCTGCCGGATGTCGGGAGTGTCATAACCCACTGCAATGTCAACGATAACACGATCGAGGGACTGGTTTCCGAAAAATTGAAGGTGTTCAGCGTCCAGTACCATCCCGAATCCTCGCCGGGGCCGCACGATTCCGATTATCTTTTCGACCGGTTTATCGAACTGATGAATGGAGACGGGAAAGACTGATTCCGGGCGAAAGGGATGCCGCCGAATCTGAATCGCACATCTTCGGTGAGCGCCCTTTTTTATTTCACTATTTTCGCCATCATGCTTTATTTGATGAAGATAAAGAATACATAGAGATTCATCACACTTGTATCAGAAAGGGCAATGTTATGGGCCGGGTGGTATGTGCCATAGTACTTGTCTTCAGTTGTCTCTGTGCCACGGTTTTCGCGGCGGAGAACGTGGCGGACGATCCGCTCAGGGAGATGGCCCTCGATGCGCTCCGGGAGCTTGACGAGGTTGAAGCGGTGCCGTTCGAGCGGACAGATCATCCCAATGCGCAGTGGTTCCCGCAGGCGGGATTCGGACTCTTCATGCACTGGGGCATCCACAGTGTCGCCGGTATCCAGCCCTCATGGTCGATGATCAAGGACTATCCCTACGGTACGGACAAGACCGAATATCATGGGAAGGGGTACTACACGCTGCTCGACAAATTCGATCCGCAGAAGTACGATCCCGACGCGTGGATCAAGGCGGCGGCGGAAGCGGGCATGAGCTACGCAGTTCTGACTGCAAAGCACCATGACGGGTATGCGCTCTGGCCGAGCGAGTATGGGGACATGAGTACCAAGCAGTACCTGGACGGTCGCGATCTGTTGCGTCCCTACATCGATGCCTGCCGAAAGTACGGGTTGAAAGTGGGGCTGTATTTTTCGCCGCGCGACTGGGGGTATCCCGGTTTCCCCATGAGCATGGTTCACCAGCAGCCGTGGGTGGATCCTTTCAACAGGAGCCAGGAGCAACTCGAGGAAGATTTCGAGGCATTTTATGCCTATACGGTTGGTCAAATCAGCGAGCTTCTGACCCGCTACGGTAAAATCGACATCATCTGGTTTGATGGTATGGGATGGACCGGCAACGTCGATATTCGTACCGAGAAAACACTTGCCTGGGTTCGCAGACTCCAGCCGCACA
>CAYWBT010000100.1:0-11069 GCA_964456585.1 uncultured bacterium | reverse complement strand
TGCTCTGGTGAGTAAAAGCTCACATACCCCGCGGGGATATATATCGGTACCATGAAGGCCCTCGATGGCGGCGAGGTCGTCTCGGAAACCTCGTTCACCTTTGTTGTCGCACCGGAAGGTCTCGGTGGCAAACATCCCCGGCTCTGGTTCGACAAAGCGGGACAGCAGGTGGTCGAAGATCGTCTCACGAGCGAGCGGTTCTCTTCGGTAGCCAAGGATATCAGCAGCCGGGCGAAAAAATTCCGCGATGATAATCCCATCGAATCCATCGTTGACGAGGTCGACCAGTTCCATACCGTGATGATCAACAATGTTTCCGTCGCTCTCTATCCCTGGTTTGATCGTATAAAAGTCTGGAGAGGCGGCGTCCATCAAAATTCACTCGCCGGGGCGCTCCTTGGCGATGCTGAAGCGGCAGCGTATGCCAAAGCGCTCATGCTGAAACTGAGTACGTTTCCTCAGTGGGTGCAACAGTGGTTTATCGAACGAGGCCGTCACATCTACTACCCCGTCGGAGAATTTGGCCAGGAAATGGCGCTCGCCTACGACCTGCTCTACGACACCATGAATGAAAACGAACGCCGCCAGATACGCACCGCTCTCAGAAAACAGATTGTGCTCGGATGCCACAAGGGATACGTGGAGGACGACATAGTCACCAACAACACCTCCAACTGGGTAGCGCACATCACCGGCGGCTCCCTCATGTGCCAGCTTGCCATGTACGGCGACGGCCCGGACGAAGCGGCATCGGTGCACGAACCGTACTTCAGCGGTGTCATCTTCAAGCTCTACGATCTCATTCAGAAGGTTTATGGAATCGATGGTTCCTACGGGGAAGGGTACGGGTACTACAACTTTACCATGCTGTCCCTCTCGAAGGTTTTGCCCGCCGCGGACACTGCCTTCAACATCGACATGTCCGAAAACATCCGGGGATCGTATCGTGAGCTGATCTGGGCCGGACTGGTCAGGGAAAAGCAGAACTTCTACTTTGGCGATACAGGCGGTTCCCTGGGGCCGATCACCAACTGGGCTTGGCTCCTCCCCAAACACCGCGACCCGCTCCTCGGTTGGTTCTACAACAATCAGAAGAGCGGCGAGACCTTGATGGATGTCCTCTACGAAACCGAGGATGTCCCGCAGGACGACCCGTTCGATGAGGAACCGGTTACGTTCTTCCGCGATGTGGGTACCACGGTGTTCAAGAGCGGCTGGGAGACCGATGATTTTGTTTTCGTCATGCGCACGGGTGCGTTTTATAACCACCAGCACATCGACCAGGGATCGTTCTGGCTCGCCGACCGCGGGAGCGTCTTCATCGAGGAGCGCCACGGCAGCACCTACTACTTGGATCCGCTCTACCAGCCCTGGTACACACAGCCGGTCGCTCACTCGACCATCCTCATCGATCATAACCACCAGAGTCAGCGCGTGGGCGATCCGCTCCTTTTCGCGGAAGGATTCCACGATTACGCGCACCTGTGCCAGTACCTCAACGGAGGAAAGGCGGCGTTTGCGAGCGGCGATATCGACGGCCTCTACTGGGGAGAAGTCAGCGACATGAAGCGGAATGTTCTCTTCCTGAAACCCCGTACGGTTCTCATGATCGACACCGTTGTACCCGCGAAACGGGATGTCGATGTAACGCTCCTCTACCAGACCCGACACCTCGCGGACATCGATGCCGGTTCCCGGATTTCCACAATCACAAAAGACGGTAACACGCTTCACATCATGCACCTTTCCCCGAAAAAATCCACACCCGTCGCAGAGGAAACGCCGCACTACCTCTATACCCTCCGGAATGAAAAACCGCTTAAAGAGGAAGGCATGCTCACGGTGACCGCCCGGACGAACATCATTCCCCTCGTGATGACAAACCTCCTCACCGTGACCGCCGAAGGGGAGCAACCGGACGTTACCTGCGAGGAGCGCGATGGGTATCTCTACGGAGAATCGGCGGGGACACCATTCGCGGTCACCACGCGCCCCGGTACAGTCTACGACCTGGGAGAGATACGAACGGATGCTCTCGCAATCTCGTTCGACGGTACCACGACCTTCGCTGCCATGTGTACGACCCTGTCGGGTGATTCGATCATCGACATTACGTCCGGACAGCCGATCACCTGCGAGCTGGCGGGGAACACGATCCGCTACTTCCGCCCGAAGAGCGGCGATGGTAAGGTTGTCTTCGGTCTCGATCGCCGACCGGGAACGATCATGGTGAATGGAAAATCCCTGTCCCGGGTTGCCTGGGATGCCGCGAAAGGAACGGTTACGCTCACCCTGCCAGCGGGCGAGGGTACGGTCGAGTTTGTCTTTTAACGGATAGAGGAATCAGACACGGAGTATATACTATCGGTCGAACCATAAGTATAAACTACGGGTATATCATCGAACACAGAGTCTTATATAAGGATCATGCGTATGAGTGAACTGACCGGCATCCAGCTTCCCGACTATCTGGTCATGTTTTCGTACTTTGCCCTAGTAATTATTGTCGGGGTGTACTTCTCGCGATTCATTAAAATGGCAAAGGACTTTTTCACCGCGGGCAGCATCATGCCCTGGTGGCTTGCGGGAACGTCATTTTACATGGCCTCGTTCAGCACCCTCCTCTTTGTCATCTATAACGAGATTTCCTACAAGTACGGATTCGTGGCGGTGACCATCTGCTGGGTTTCGCCGATCGCGTTTCTGCTCGGCGGTTATTTCACGGCGACGCGGTGGCGGCGCTCGCGGATTCTCACCCCGATCGGCTTTATCGAACGCCGGTACAACCGGAAGGTGCACCACATATTTGTCTGGACCGGATTCCCCCTCAGGCTGCTCGATAATTCCCTGAAGATTCTCAGCACCACGATCGTCATGGTCGTCGCGCTCCAGAATCCCCACATCACGTTCAACGGATTTGCGCTCTTTTTCGGTACGCTCATGATCGTCTTTGCCCTCCTCGGCGGGCAGCTCGCGGTCATCATCACCGATTTCGTGCAGGCGGTGATCCTCGCGGTCGCGGTGATCGTTCTGTTTGTCCTGACCCTGAAGCATCCGGATGTGGGTGGATTCAGCGGTTTCTTCGCCAGGATACCGGACGGCTTCATGAATCCGGTCAGCGGAAAATACACCTGGTCGTTCCTCTTTTTCACCGTGTTTATCTCGTCGTTCCTCACCTATAATGCGAGTTGGGCGCTCGTCCAGAAATTCAACACGGTCAGGAGCGAACGCGACGCCCGCAAGATGGTCTACTGGATCGCTTTTCTCATGTTCATTTTTCCCCCCGTTTTCTTCTTTCCCGGCATGGCGGCGAGGATTCTCATGCCGGGGCTCGAAGGTGAGGCGACCCGGACAGCCTATGCTGCCATCAGCCTCAAGATCCTGCCGATCGGTCTCATGGGTTTTCTGCTTTCCGCCATGCTGAGCGCCACCATGTCGACGTTAAGCTCGGAGTACAACACACTTTCCGGTGTCCTGACCCGGGAGTTCTATAAGAAGATCATCAATCCCAACGCCTCGGAGCGCACAGAAATCTTCATGGGACGAATGTTTACCTTCGTAATCGGCATGATCACTCTGCTCATCGCCATGGGGATCAACCGTATCGAGGGCAAGGAACTCATCGAACTCATGTTCATGTCGTTCGCTGCGTACAGCCCACCGATCATGATTCCCCTCATCACGGGTCTCCTCTCACGGCGGTTCAACGCGCACGGCGTTTTCATGGGCATGATCGGCGGTTTTGTCATCGGCTCGCTGATCATCATAGCCTGGTACTGGAAGGCGGGATTTAATCCTGCGATTCTCACGGGGCCGTTCTGGGACCGGTGGCTCGGCGAGCAGGCTGAATCGGCAACCATTGTCATCACAACGCTCGTTACCCTGTCGGGCATGTGGATCGGCTCCACTACGAGGGAAACGCCTCGTGAAGAGCGGGAACGGGTCGAGGAATTTTTTACGCTCCTCAAGCAGCCATTCAAGCTCGAAGAGCAAGACAGGAATCGCACATCGCCCTTCGGTATCATCGGGAGTACGCTTATCGGGCTCGGCTGTGCGATGTCGATCATATCGGTCATCGTGCTCATTGGTTTCAAAAATCCGCGGGCGTTTATCATTGATCTGATAGTAGGGCTCCTCATGGTAGTACTCGGATTCCTCATGCGCGTGGTAACCGGGAGGGAGGATTCACCGGGAGAAGGTGCAGCCTCGCACTCTCCCCGGAACGGCTGACTATATATGGTTGAACAGTCGTGAAAACGGTGCTGAGGAAGATACGGACGGATTTCTGTCCCTGTGATCAAACCCATCGGGGAAGCGGTTCAGAACAAACGGCAAGGTATTTCATCGTTGATTCGCCGGCTGGTGGGATAGTATATTAGTTGTCTTAAGTATGGAGTGAATGGTAAAACGGTGAGGACGGCGGGAAAAGAACCGGTCAATAACGAAAATACGCGCGGAGGTATATCATGAGCGATCTGGCAATCTTTGGCGGAACACCGGCGATAACAGAACCATGGCCAACCTGGCCCTCCGCCGGTAAACGTGAGCGGGAACTCCTCGAGGAGGTTCTCGCGAGTGATCTCTGGGGAGGTACCGGTCTCGGCCCCAAGATTAAGGAACTGAACGAGAAGTTTGCGCAGTACCACGATGCCAAATACGGTGCGGCGGTTGCCAACGGCACGGTTTCGATGGAGCTCTGTCTCGAGGCGTGGGGGATCGGACCCGGCGACGAGGTTATCGTTCCCGCTTTCACCTTTGCGGCGACGCCGCTCGCGGTACACCACCAGGGAGCGACCGTGGTCTATGTTGACATTGATCCGAAAACCCTGAACCTCAATCCAGGGGCGGTGGAAGCGGCGATTACCCATAAAACACGCGCCATGATCCCCGTGCATATCGCCGGCCATCCCTGCGACATGGATCCGCTTGTGGAACTCGG
Source organism: uncultured bacterium (assembly GCA_964456585.1). Classification (GTDB taxonomy): domain Bacteria; phylum Latescibacterota; class Latescibacteria; order Latescibacterales; family Latescibacteraceae; genus Latescibacter. The sequence continues at coordinate 6,130 of CAYWBT010000100.1, read as the reverse complement.
CCGGAAACACGATATCAAGGTGCTCGAGGATGCGGCACAGGCGCATGGCGCGATCTATCGGGGCCGCAAGGTTGGCGCCATCGGTGATGCGGGTTCGTTCAGCTTCCAGCAGTCGAAGAACATGCAGAGCGGTGAGGGCGGTTTCGTGACGAGCAACGACAAGGAACTCATCGACCTCATCCACTACAGTATCGGGAAGTTCGGGCGCGGGATACGCGAGCAGTATACCGGGCATATTCACTATCGCTTCGGCTGGAATGCCTGCTACACCGAGCTTCAGGCGGCACTGGCTCTCGCCCAGTTCGAGCGGCTGGACGAACAGACCGAGCATCGCTGTGCTAATGCAAAGAGGCTCATCTCCCTCATGGAAGACATCGAGGGACTGGAACCCTATACCTGGCAATCCTACTGTACGCGTCACGGGCATCATGAGTTGTTATACGGATTCATCAGCGAGGATTTTGAGGGAGTGACCCGGACACAGTTCCTCGCCGCGCTCAATGCGGAGGGGATTCATGGATCCTCGATGTATCCAATACCGCTCTATGACCAGCCGATGTATGCAGAGGGAAGTCCCCTTTCCATGCATCATCTGCCCTGCCCGGTCACCGAAAAAATCTGTCCCGAAATTGTCATTCTTGAGCAGAATCTGCTCCTCGCTGAACCGGCGAAAATGGACACCATCGTCGATGTCATGCGCAGAATCAGGGCACAGGCATCGAAACTCAGGAAGCTGGAAGTCGAGGAAAACAGATATGTTGGATCGGCAGTCCTGCAAAAAGGCGAGGAACGCGCGGGAAAGAATCGCTGATCGGCCTGTCACAGGTACACCGTGGCACGGGCAACTGCGAAAGAATACGAGATACTGTTGACAGGAAGCGTACAACAAGACTGAAAGCCGGTGCATCCCGGATATGGACAGTTAATACCGTTCATATCCGGGCAGGGCTTTTTCAACATCGTAAGACGAGATTGATGTCGGGAGGAAGCATGGCGGAACCATTCGGATTCGGGATCATCGGAGCCGGGGTGATCAGTGAATATCACGCCCGGGCAATCGAGGCACAGCCGGACGGCAGAGTAGTGGCGGTTGCGTCCCGCGCGAATGCGGAAATATTCGCAGAAAAGCACGACTGCAAAGTCGTCGCCGACTGGCGCGAGATGATCACGCGCGATGACATTCAAGCGGTGTGTATCTGCACCCCGTCCGGCTTCCATGCCGGGCAGGCGATCGCTGCGGCGCAGGCGGGCAAGCATGTCATGGTGGAAAAACCCATGGCGCTTACTATCAGGGATGCCGTTGAGATGATACATGCCGCGCGGGCAGGCGGTGTCAAGCTGGCGGTTATCTACCAGATGCGGGCGAACGAGGAGCCGAAAAGGATTAAGAAGGCGGTCGAGGACGGCGCGTTCGGCAGGATCGTATTTGCGGATGCCTCACTCAAGTACTGGCGCAACCAGGCGTACTATGACAGTGCCGACTGGAGGGGGACCTGGGAGATGGATGGCGGCGGAAGCTCCATGATACAGGGCAGCCACGGTGTCGACCTCCTGCTCTACATGGCGGGAGATGTCGAGAAAATATATGCAAAGACGGCTACGGTTGCCCATGATATCGAGGTCGAGGATGCCGCAATCGCGCTATTGACCTACACAAACGGTGCGTACGGTCGTCTCCAGACTGCGACCGCAACCAATCCGGGATCGGGTAATGTCTTCGAGATCAACGGTACGCTCGGATCGGTGAAGCTGGAAGAGGACACTATCACGAGTTGGGCGGTGTCGGATTCGAAGGAGACGCTTGCGGTCGAAACGATTTCCGGTGCGAAGGGAGGTCCCGGCACCGCAGCCGCTTCGGCGACTGAGTTTCCGATTCAAGGACACATTGCACAAATCGGAAACCTGATCTCTGCGGTGCGCACCGGGGATGAACTCATCTGCTCGGGTGAGGAGGGACTGAAATCGCTTCATCTCATCATGGCGCTCTACGAATCCTCTCGGCGGGGGGAAGAGGTTGTTCTCGACGAATTGCTCGATGGACTCGACCGCTGAGATACTCATGGATGTAAGTTTCACGGTTTTCTGGAAAGGAAGTGTCAATGGGGAAACTAACCTACTTCGATTGTAACTGCAGCGTGGGACGCGTCCGGTATCCACACCTTACCGATATTCCCGACGTTGCCGGGCTCATCAGGGAGATGGATGCGGCGGGTATCGAAGAAGCGCTCGTTTATCATTCGGTCGCGCAGGAAGCGGACCCGGTACTCGGAAACGGGCTTCTTACCGAGGAAATCAAGGGTATCGACCGCCTCCATCCCGTCTGGGTGGTGATTCCGCATCATACCGGGGAAATGCCAAAGCCGAAAAAGCTTGTGAAGGACATGGAAAAGCACAAAGTCAGGGCGGTAAAAATGTACCCGACAAAGGATCAGCATGGTTTCTCGCTTGAGGAATGGTGTGCGGGGAAGCTGCTTGCGGCGCTCGAAGAAGCGCGACTTCCCCTCATGCTCGATATAGAAGTCGTCTGGTGGGAGGAAATAGCCCGTCTCCTCAAAACCTACCCGAAACTTCCGGTCATCGTCGTGGACGCGAACTACCGTCACAACCGGTTCGCCTACCCGCTCTACGAAAAGTACGGCAACCTGTACATTGAATTGTCACGGCATTTAGGAGCAGGCCAGCTTGAGGATGTGGTCGGGAAGTTTGGTTCGCGACCGCTGCTCTTCGGCACCAACATGCCGCGTTATTCCGGCACCGCGTGTGTCTCGTTCCTCACCTATGCGGACATTTCACGGAAGGATAAGCAGGCCATTGCCGGCGGAAACCTCAGGAAGCTGCTCAAGAAAGCTTACACGTAACCGGGGTCTCGGCAGTTTTTTTGCCGGTACTTTCCGGGAAGATGTCCGTTACCACCGGCATGAATGGAAGAGGAGAATATTTCAGAGGAGCTATCCATGAGCGAATACTTTGACCAGATTCACGAGGGACTACCCATTACCGATATAGAAATTATCGATGTCCACGCACATCTCGGAGTGACCCTGGGCTTTCACGAGCCGCTCAGCACCCCGGACGAAATGGTCTGGATGATGGACCGTTGCGGCATTGACAAAACAATTATCTCCTCGACTGTTGGCATCTACAGCGACCTCGTGCTGGGGAACAACCTCATGCTCGAAGCGGTCAGGGCTCACCGGGGACGACTTTACGGAGCCTGCTATGTGAATGGCAACTACCCGGAACTCTCCCTCGACGAGCTTCACCGTTGCTTCGAGGCTGATCCCGGCGTCCTGATCATGAAAATTCACCCGCTCGTTGCACAGTGCCGCATGAATGACCGCCGCATGAAGAAACTCTACGAGTTCGCGAGCGAGCGGAAGCTGTTCACTGTCGTACACACCTGGATCGACCAGGACCCGTACGGCAACCAGGACCTCTTCGCCAGCGTGGTGAAAAACTATCCCGATATCGCGTGGCTCATGGGACACTCCGGCGGGCCCCACGGCTTGTACCACGCCCTTGAAATCGCTCGCGATAACCCGAACGTTTACCTCGATATAACCCGGTCCATGTATCCCGCCCGGGAACTGGAGGTCTTTGTTGATGAGATCGGCTCCGAACGCGTGATGTTCGGGACCGATAATCCCTTCATCGATCCGCGTCCCTTTATCGGCAGGGTCGGGCTCGCTGACATCAGCCGTAAGGACCGGGAGAACATCTTCTACCGGAATGCGCGTCGCCTCATTGCGTTCGGAGATGAGTAACCGGTGACTATTCCTGCATCGAGGGCATTAGACGACACCGGTACCGCATACATTCCGGGCTTCTCGGTGCCTGCCTGCCGGATATCCGGAGCGGGGGAGCGATCATTTTTGTTTCTTGCTGATCCAGGGAGTTTGTGGTATATTTACAATCATTTTGCTTGACAATCATAATTGTTATGCCGTCACATGACGCACCAGCGATCACCAGGCTGGTACACCATATCTCCAAGGAGTACTCATGCAAAAATCCCCACTTGTGTATTTTTTCATCCTCCTGCTTGCTGCATTCGCCGTGTCCATCACCGGCTGCGGCAACAAGGGTTCCCAATCAACGGGAAGCGACTCGTCCGGCGGAAGCACAGTCATTGCGACCAGTATGGACAGTATCAGCTACAGCATCGGAGTCAATTTCGGGAGGAGCTTCAAGGATAATAAGATCGAACTCAACACGGATATTTTTGCCCGGGCCCTCAACGATGTTATCGCTGACAGGGAGCTCGCACTCGATGAAATGGCCATGATGCAGGTTCTTCAGAGTTTCGAAACGTCACATCGTGCCAAGCTCGAAGCCGAACGGGCGCAGCAGACAACCGAAAACCTCATCGTGGCGAGCACATTCCTCGCCGAAAACGCACAGAAGCCGGGTATCGTTACCCTGCCTGACAGCCTTCAATACGAGGTCATCAAAGATGGAACCGGCGGAATACCCTCCCTGGATGACCGCATCAAGGTGGATTATGTTGGCACGCTCCTCGATGGAAAAGAATTCGACAGCTCAAAGAGCCGCGGCGAGCCCTCCGAGTTTCAGGTCAACCAGGTCATCAAGGGATGGCAGGAAGCTCTACAACTCATGAAGGTCGGTTCGCACTGGAGAGTCTATATACCGCCCCAACTCGCTTATGGTGAAAATTCTCCGCCGACGATTCCGCCCAATTCACTCCTGATCATGGAAATTGAACTTCTCGAAATTGTAAAGGGAACGGAATAATCCAACGCAAGCATTTTACTTGGGGGATAGGACATCGGTTCTATCCCCTTTTTTCATGGTGGTTCAACGATCGGTGTCGGGTGAGAGGATTTGGAGCCGGGAGCTCGGCCTTCTGCCCGCGGTGCCAGAAACCGGCAGCGGTGGTCGGGCGAAGAGAACGGCGGGATTATGCGCTATTCTATTTGGAATCAAACCGTGTATAATGTAGTTTACCGATATCGAGCGACGATCCGTTTCACGGCATGAACACGGCTTTTCGGAACGATTGACCGGGGGATGCATACATGATGACGCCGGATTTTGAACGAATCAGGAAAACGGTACGCCACGAGGAACCGGACCGGGTGCCCCTCTGTGAAGTGCTAATCGAGTACCCGGTGCAGAGCAGGTTCCTGGGGCGGGAGGTGACACCGGACGATCTCGAAGCACAGGTCGCCTTCTGGGCCGGTGCGGGATACGATGCGTTTCCCCTTCCGGTGAGCATGATGACGCCGGGGAAGGTCACCGACGAATCGCCGATCTCGCGTGCCATACGCGATGTCATGGCGAATGACCGCGAGCGTGCCGACGACACGTCGTGGAACCTGGAGTATACCGGTTTCATCAACGACCGTGCCGATTTCGAGCGGTTTCCCTGGGAGCTGGCGGCGGAGCTGGACTTCGGCCCGATGAACAATATCGGACGGCTCCTTCCCGATGGCATGAAGGTCATTGCAGTATCGGGAAAGATATTTACCCTTACCTGGATGCTCATGGGATTCAACGCGTTTGCCCTGTCACTCATCGAGGATGAACGCCTGGTCGCGGATATCTTCAGGAGGATCGCCGAAATCCAGTTCCGGGCGCTCGGGACGATCTTCGAAATGCCCCATGTCGGCGCAGTCTGGGTGGTTGACGATATCGCAGGGAACACCGGCCCGCTGATCTCGCCCGGAGCACTCCGCGACCACGTCTTTCCCTGGTACCGCGATATGGCGCGCATCTGTCATGAGCACGGTATGCTCTTCTTCATGCACTCGGACGGCGATCTGACGAAAGTGATGGAGGATATTATCGGCCTGGGCGTGGATGTCCTCCAGCCGATCGATCCCACCTGTATGGACATCGTGCAGGTAAAGGAGCGGTACGGCGACCGGATCAGCATCGTCGGCAACGTTTCAAACGAACTCCTCCAGACTGGTACACCCGCCGAGGTTGAGGCAACGGTCAAAACGCTCATACAAAACCTGGCTCCCGGAGGCGGCTACTGCGTGGGATCGGGAAATTCGGTGCCGTCATGGGCAGCGTTCGAGAATTTCCAGGCCATGCGCGAGGCGACGTTCCGGTACGGCGGGTACCCGATAATCACAACGTAACCTGACTATAAGACATAGTTTGC
>CAYWBT010000099.1:0-11098 GCA_964456585.1 uncultured bacterium | reverse complement strand
CCGTTTCCGTCATGCGGGGAATCATCGGCCACCCGGACGGCATAGATAAGCGGTGTCGGCGCATAATCCGAAACGCTTCCCTTGAGGCTGGTGCCCTTTTCGCGGTTTGGCTGGCTTGCATAGAGGGTAGAGAAGGTGGAGCCCAGGGTCAGTGCCCCGAATTTCCTACGGAACTGTAATCCTCGTATCATGGGTGTGTCGGGCATCACCCAGCCATATACATTTTCAACAAGGGTAGAATTGACCATGCTCATGGAATAGTTCGCGGACTGAAAATCAACTTTCATTCCTTCCATGTTCGGAAGGCTCAGGGTGAGAGGTGTCAGTTTGGCGCGCAGGAAACCGGCGCCGACCGCGGAGATTGCCCAGTCGTCGGTTGATTCATGGGCCACCCAGATACCGTCGAGATTTTTGACGGTACCACGACCGCCAAGTTGTGAATTAACGTAATTCGTTGGATTGTTCAACCGTTCTGAAGTGCCGTCGTCATTAAATTGTTCGTACCATATCCGGGCGCTGAAGGTCATCTTGGTCAACCGGTCGCCGAACTGGTTGTAATACCACCGCTCTCGCCGGTTCTCGGTGATGTTGTAGTTCTCAAATCCACGGAAGGAATAGTTTTCGTAGTGGTCTTCCATCTCGTAGTAGTCGTAGCCCCACCGGGGATACAGGTCATGGTTCATGCCGAAGTTCCCGAGGAAGGTTTTATTCTGAGCGTGATTGTTCGAGGTATTGAGGGCGTGCAACCGCTCCGGAGAGGTCATTTTCTGCCAGTCATCGTCGGTGAGGTTGCGCAGGTCATAGATATTTTCTCCGGAAGCTGGGGAGAACGTGCACACTATAAACAGCAAGGTTACAGGTATACAGCAATTCTTAAACATTATGCCCTTTTCTTACTAGTAACTCCATTCATTACATAGTTCCGTAAAAAATCTGCACGATTCTTTACACTATACATGCCGATAAAGACGCCACGTTCATTACTTGCTCCCGAGGTAACGAAACTCAGCGAAAGATCGACTCGTCGAGGAAATCCGGCCACACACTCGGGGCCTCCCAATCGTCCGGAACGTCGTCGACCCGCACCATTCTGCCATCATGGTCGAGATGGGATTTGAAACCAGCGAGGAATATCTGTGTCTTTTTGAGGATATACTCATAGCTCCACTGCATTTGCCGGGTCTCCACCATTCGTTGAAATGCAAGAATGGTCGGGAAAAATAGGTAATAGAGCCGGTCCATGTGCTCACCAAATGTCCAGTGGTTGTCCAGGTTGAACCATCCGCCGTGATAGTGAATTCTCATGGTAACGTTGGCGTTGTTATTTCCGGCCAGATGCTGGCAGGCGATGAACGGCGCGGTTTGGTCCGGAGCATCGTCGCGGGTAATACCGTTGTATTGCAGCGACAAAAGTCCCCAGGTCATCGGTGTATGCGAGGTTTTTGTCACGGAGTTCCACCATCCGTTCGACTGGAGACTCACCTGTTCAACGTCGAGGCCGAGTACGGCGAGCAGGAAATAAAGCCCGTGAACACCGTGGCCGGGATACTCATGCGCGGAAGAATTCGTTGAATTGATTGCGACGATGTTCCGACCCTCTTTAAGAAGCTCTCCGATTTTCCAGTGCCCCACGATCGCTTCCTTGATGTATTCGCGTTCGTCGGTGCAGAGAATCGGTGCATTATTTTCTCGCGCCCGGTTTACGATCTCTTTTGCGTCCCGCATGCTGTAGGCGAAGGGACGATTGATCAGGCACGGAAGACCCGCTTCCAGGTAGGGTTTGGTTAGCTGAGGCCACCATTTGCATTCGCTGAATCCCGCGAATATCATAGCATCGACCTTATCCACCATGTCGTAATAATGCGGCACCGTCTCGCAACCATAGAGCTGTGCGAACTGCTTGGCCTCTTCCGGGTCTTGGTCCCAGCAGTGAGTTATCTTCATCCGGGTGGTTCTACCGACCGGCCAGGCCTCCGGTATGGTAGGATTTATCATGGGAGCCCAGATTTGAAAATTAAGGTGGCTTCCGCTTGCGGGACCCACCGCCACGGCGCCGACCTTGATCAGTTCACAAGTAGGGGAGGTGGGACGGGCTTTTGCATGAGACGCGCGGGTAGTCAGCGCCTCCCCGGCAGCTGCGGTGGAAGCACTGAAAAAACTTCGTCGCGACAATAAATTGTTCATAGTAATCTCCGTGGTTACTATTCCATATATATCATATAACATTCATTATCAACATCAACCGGTGCATACTTTCGGAATACGAGCCGGGTATGAGATGATAGACCATCATAAAGCATGAAATATAATACTACATACGATACGTTGAGAATGCAATATTATTTATAATGACACTCACAAACAAACCTGGCAGGTAAAAAGTGTGAATGATGAAGGAAAAGTACTATTTCAACGGGGTATTCCCGCAAACCATGAAAATATCGTAATCTGTCCCAAAGAGGGGAAAACCGAGCAGCGCAACACGACCGGAGCGCAAATTGTTCTGTTATTACGATAGGCGCCATGTTATATTCAGGGGAAATTTGCTGTTCCTGAAACATCATGGACCAGCGTATCAGCGGGAAGATGTATCGTGAACATAAGACGATTTTTACCGGGCGAACTAGCAGCCTTTTTATTACTTGTCGCGGCTTTCTGGCTGTCCTGTTCGGGCGGCGAGACAGGCGATAAGAAAACGGCGGCGGATGCGAAGTCATCATCGGTAACACAACGGGTGGAAACGGTTCAACCGGTGCCGGTACAGTACCGTCTTCGCCAGATCATGCTCGAGCCGGAGGTTTCCCCCGGGCACGAGGCACGAGTACGTGCGCGGGCGATGGAATGTCGAGCGAGAATTGATGCAGGGGAGGATTTCACCGAACTGGCGACGGCGCTTTCAGATGAGCCGACCGCTGTCAGAACCGGCGGCAAGCTCGGTTTTTTTTCCTTCGAACAAATGGTGGAGCCGTTCTCAAGAACGGTGTTTGCCATGACGCCGGGTGAGATCACCGGACCGGTCAAGACGCAGTATGGCTATCACATCATCAAGCTGCACGAGATCGAGGGCGACCGCCGCAATGCCCAACATATCCTGTTCGCCCTGAAACCGGACAGGGAAGACACCCTGATGACGCTCGATACCCTGACCCGGATACGAAAGCGGTTGCTCGACGGTGAGAAATTCGACGACCTGTTCAGCGAGTATAACCGTGACCCGATTCTGACCAAAACAAACGGGTATATGGTCTGGCAGAAACCGTCCGATATGCTGCCGTCGTTCATGGAGAGCGTCCGGGATTTGAAGGAAGGCGATGTTTCACCAGCTTTTGTGTCGATACTGAGCCTCCATATTGTCCTGGTGGACAGCATCAACTATGACCCGGAACATCTGCTCGAAGGGCTCCCGCCCTTCCTGGAGGAAGCCAGCTCGAAACGGTAACCATAACATCATAGCGGAAAACTCAAATCGGTAACGTGCCCATGGATATTCTCACTGCCTTTCTCACGAAAGCTTCCGACTTCTTATGGGGGCTCCCCCTTCTGATTGCGCTCGTTGGCACCGGCGCTTTTTTAACACTACGGCTCGGATTCGTACAGTTCAGGCACCTGCCGCGAGCCCTGAAGATGATCTTTGTCCCGCCGAAAGATACCACGAGCGTAGGCGAGATCTCCCACTTCCAGGCATTGATGACCGCGCTTGCCGCGACGGTGGGCACGGGGAATATTGCCGGCGTGAGCACTGCAATCGCACTCGGAGGTCCCGGCGCCATGCTCTGGATGTGGATTACCGGCCTCGTCGGGATGGCGACAAAGTATGCCGAGGCTGTTCTCGCGGTGCATTACCGCGAGGTACACCCGGACGGTACCGTGGCGGGCGGGCCGATGTACTATATCGAAAAAGGCTTGGGTTCCAGGTGGTTTGCCGCTGTTTTTGCCCTCTGTACGAGCATCGCCGCTTTCGGCACCGGGAACATGATACAGTCAAATTCTGTCGCTGAAATCATGCACGGCACCTTTCAGGTTTCCCACGCGGTCACCGGAGCGGTTATAACGTTTCTCGCCGGACTGGTTGTCATCGGCGGGATTCGATCCATCGGGAGAGTCACCCAGGTTATCGTTCCCTTTATGATCGTTATCTACATGAGCGCCGGGATTGTCGCGATTCTCATGAATGTCTCGATTCTCCCCCTCGCGATCAAGGCGATCTTCGTCCATGCCTTTACCGGAAGAGCGGTCATCGGCGGTATTGCCGGTGCGGGAATGCGGCAGGCACTTCGACAGGGTCTTGCCAAGGGGCTTCTCTCGAACGAGAGCGGGCTCGGATCCTCACCCATCGCGGCAGCCGCAGCACGAACTGACCACCCGGTCACCCAATCGCTTGTTTCCATGACCCAGACATTTATCGATACCCTGGTTGTGTGCTCGATGACCGGCTTTATCGTTATCATGGCCCAGGCATCCGGTGAAGGAGCTGTCGGGGTGAAGCTGACCGCACATTCCTTCGATTCGCTCCTGGGATCGTCGGCCGGTGGATTGATTACCGCGATGAGCCTTGCCTTTTTTGCCTTCTCCACCATTCTCGGCTGGTGCTACTACGGCGAGAAGGCGGTCGAGTACCTTGCCGGAAGCCGTGTGGTGATCTGGTACCGCATTGTTTTCGTGTGCCTGATCTTCGTGGGAGCAATTACAAGGCTCGAGACGGTCTGGACCTTTTCGGAAGTCATGAATGCCCTCATGGCACTGCCGAACCTCATCGCCCTCGTGTTACTCAGCGGTGTGGTGAAAAAGCTGCATCGCGAGTACTTTTCGGGACGCGCCGCCGCACAATCCGATAGCCGTGATACGGCCGGTAATGTCCGTTAAAAAAATGTTCCCGCACATTTTTTTCCTGAAAGACCGGGTGACCCTCGATGACGGTTAGGTAGCGATCGAGCGGCGCCCCGCTCTCCTCAGTATCCCCTGACCCGAACAATCTCGAGGTCGCGGCGGCGTTTTTCCAGCCCGCCGATCATGGCGGCGTTGGCGTCGATCCGGGGGGCGTTTCCGGTGCGCTCGATCAGTTTTTCCGCGATTTGCATCTGAACCGCGTAGAAAAGTTGGTTCAAGAGCAGGCCGGATGTCGGGCAGACCTTGCGCGCCACACCCGGGATCGCGAAGAGGCCGTAGGTATCGCACATGTTGCCGAGATGGAGGTCAGCCAGCGCGTCGATGGTGTCGCCATCGGGAACAGCGCCGTTGCGCGTTCTCGCGCCTATGGACACGATCTTCAAGCCGAGCGTGCGGAGTGCCTTGATATCGCGCAGAACGATAGGGTCGTCCGGCTGGAAAAGGCCCATGATCACCATATCCTTCGCGGTCGGTTTCGCGTCGGGGAAGTGTCCTCCGCCGACGGGTCCCCGGTCTCCTGCCCTGATGCCGCGGTTGAGCAAAAGCCCCCCTCGACGATAGTTTGATTCATAGCAGAGCGACCGTTCGTAGCGGCTGTAGTTGTAGATCTTCCCGCCGGCGAGAATCGTGTCGACCGCCATGTCGGCGATCCGGTTGACCGTGCCGAACTCCGCCTCGATGTTTCTGATCTGCTTGAGCGCTTCAGCAAAATACTGCCTGCCGAGCGGTTCTTGGAGGCTGACATAAGGCGCATTTTCACCGAGTGTCTTTTCATCCCCCCGTACGGAAACCGGAACGCCCTCCCGGGCAAGTATTCTCACCGCATCGGCTGTTATCATCCAGAAGGTCATCATGCCGATGACGCCCGAGGTTGGTCCCATGGGAACGGACTCCCCGGGAATCCGCATAATCGCCCCGTGGGTCGAGATGCCGGTATTTATCCACAGGTCGCAGAAGTGACGGTAGGTCATCCCACGGTTGCGTGATGTGAGGAGTTCCGGATTGGGCGTTTCCGCGCTCCATGGTGCCGGCGCTCCGATGACAAAGACTCCCTTCTCATGGGGATCCTTCATGGGCCGCCAGTCCGGAACGATACTGAGGAGCAGGGTATCGCCGGATTTCGCTTCGTCCTCCCGGTATCCGTTGACAAACAATCCGGGATCGCCGTGACGATTGGGGAACAGGTCGAACTCGATGTTGTGGCCCATATCCCACTGGTTGATACACGCCCCGCCGTTCTGAATGGTAGAGGCAATATGGTAGGCCGCCTCGAGCAGGTTATCCGACTCGGTTTCCCTGATCCTGACCAGCATGTCGCCGACCTTGTCGAGATACCTGAGGCAGAGCGGCTTTTTCTCCCCCCGGGCCCGGGCTGTACGGGTTCCGATGTTCAGGATTCCGGCGGTCGTGAGCGGAATGAGTTTCGCTGCATTTCGACGATTCATCTTCCTGATCCTCCCGATTAAACACCTGAAAAATTACCCTGACTTGTCAGAGATGGTCCCGTGTTACTGATGCTGCGCCGAGCACCGCCGTCACATCAGGCAACGCTCACCGGCGCATGAAGAAGCTTATTCCTCTCCCCGCCGGAGACGCCGGGGATCATCCGTTTTTTTGTGCCTTACGGCCACGTGCCAGCCTGACCGCCATGTCGATCGCTTCCAGCATGCTTGCGCTGCTCGCGACGTTCTTCCCGGCGATGTCGAAAGCGGTGCCGTGCGCCACGGATGTCCTGATGATGGGAAGCCCGAGCGTGGTGTTGACACCACCGAAATCGTAGCCGGCTTCCCGTTTTTGGAAAGCGGCCATCTTCACCGCGATATGCCCCTGGTCATGAAACATGGCGACAACACCGTCGAATGCGCCGTTATACGCCTGCGAGAATACGGTGTCCGGTGGAAGGGGATCGGTAATATCCAGTCCACGGCGCCGCAATTCCCCGGCCGCCGGTATGAGCACTGTGGCTTCCTCATCGCCGAAAAGGCCCGATTCACCGGCATGGGGATTAAGACCGCAGAGGGCGATTTTCGGACGCCCGATACCGAGGAGCACCAGCGTCTCATGGAGGAGTGTCGTCACTGTTATTATCCGCTCCCTCGTGACCAGGCCGGGAACGTTCCGCACTGCGGTGTGGGTCGTCACATGGATTACCCTGAAATCCCCGAGGGTTAACAGCATGGCGATCTCCCCGGCGCCGGTGAGGTGCTGATAAAATTCGGTATGCCCTTCAAACCGGTACCCGGCCATGTTGAACGATTCCTTGTTGATGGGCGCGGTTACCACCGCATCGACATCGCCGTTCATGGCGAGCCGGGCGGAGAGTTCAATCGACCGTGCCGCAGCCAGTCCGCATCGTTCGTCACGCAGCCCGTAGTCCAGGGGAATGTCCAGATCGCTGTCCGGCGGGAGAAGACTGAGCGTGTTGTGCTTCGGGGTATACTGCCCGATCGAATCGAGCACGTCGATGGTGAGGTCGATACCGAGCAGCCGCTTATCACGCTCAAACGGAGCCGGATAGCCGATAACCACCAACCGCGCATCCTCCGAAACAGGAGCGGCAGAGAGTGATTTCAGTATGACCTCGGGGCCGATCCCTGCCGGATCGCCCATTGTTACTGCACAGAAAGGTTTGTCCATAATGTATGTTTGTCCGAAAAAAAAGGTTGTTGTTTCAACTATAGTCCGTCGCTCCCAATATAAAAAAAACAAGCGGGATATTAAACTACTTTACTCCTGCCATGGTGAAAAAGCGCTGCTGACATGCCGCCTGCATTTGCGTATATTAGTCTGAACACAGGTACAGGAAAACGACGTTTGTGCGGGGGAAGTATGACCGGTTTCGAAACAATACGCCGATACATCGACGACGGCGAAGTCATCGAGGTCGCCCAAGAGATGGTGCGGATACCATCACTCACCGGAAAAGAGGGGGACGGCATGCTGAACTTCCTCGACCGGTGGTTCACATCGCTCGACATTCCGGTGCGCACCTATCCGCGCAGCGGCGGGAGGGCGCATTTTTTCGCCGATTACGGGATGACAGATAATCCGGGGCGGTTCCTGATCAACGGACATCAGGACACGAAACCGGTGAACGGTATGACTATCGATCCCTTCGGCGGCACGATCGAAAATGGCAGGATGTACGGCCGCGGAGCCTGCGACATGAAAGGCCCCATCGCCGCGGTACTCTGTGCGTACAAGGCGCTCGTCCGCGCCGGGGCGACCCCTTCGGGCGGTGTCACCTTCTACAGCGATATCGAGGAGGAACTGGGTGGAGAGGACGGATTTCAGTGGGCGCTTGGAGCGGGTTTGCTGGAGGGTTTCGAAGGGATCATCTCGGCCGAGCCGTCCGATCTAGAAATCCACATCGGGAACCGCGGCGGATTTGTCACCGCCTATGAAGCGGAAGGAAGAGCGGTTCACGCTGGTTTCGTCCGTCCCGGCGACAACGCGATCATGAACATGTCACGCTTTATCGAGGACTTTCTCAAACTACCCTACCTGCAGGTCGAGAATCCGTACTTCGGCAGGGCAACGGTGAATTTCGAGAAGATCGAGGGCGGACTCTTCGAATCGACGGTACCGCCGAGGTGTATTGCCTGTCTCGACAGCCGGCTCATCCCGGAAACGCCGCCGGAAAAGGTTTCCCGCCAGGTGGACAGGCTCATTACGCGGCTTGAACGCAGTCACGGCATCCGTATCCGCGAGATCGATGCGCCGCGTGAGTGGCGCCCGAAAAAGGGATTCATGAAGGCCGAGTTTATCCCGCCCGAACACGAACTCGTGCAGCGAGCAGGGCACGCAATCAGGGAAGCGACCGGCAAAGATGCGGTCATCGGGGGCTGTCCCGCCGCAACATTCGCGGGCGTCATGATCGGCCGGGGTACCCCGTCGATAATTTACGGCCCGGGGTCGATTGCCCAGGCGCATACGGCTGATGAATGGGTTGCGGTCGATGAGCTTGTCGAGGCAGCCGCAGTCTATGCGGCGCTCATGGCAAATATGTAGGGAATGAGACGGCACGCAGTCATCCCCGGAGATACTTGTGAAGTCACCTTTTTTTTGAAGTATGCGCCGACCAATCGGCCGGGGGAAAAATACCCTTGATTCACCCTGAGGAATAGCGCATTATGTAGGTTCAATCCTGTGTCGCGCTACATGGTGGGATAGTCTGAAACTAGAGGATACGGTACGATGAACAGCAATGAAGAATTACTCGGCCTGATCGACGACGACGAGGTTATCCAGGTCACGCAAGACCTCGTAGCGATTCCTTCCCTGACACACCGGGAGGGACGGGGAATGGTCGAGTACTACCAGAAGTGGTTTGCCGATCTCGGCATTCCCGTGCGGGTCTACCCGTACGATGAGGAACGGGCAAACTTTTTTGCCGATTACGGTGCGGTGGAAGGCCCGGGACGGTTCCTTTTCAACGGCCACCAGGACATCAAACCAGTCGATGGGATGACGGTGGATCCCTACGCCGGCGAGATCCGCGAAGGCAAGATGTACGGCCGCGGCACGTGCGACATGAAGGGCGGTATCGCCGCAGTGCTCTGCGCATACAAGGCGCTTGTCCGTGCCGGAGTGAAACCGAAGGGCGGCATTTCCTTCTTCAGCGACATCGAAGAAGAATGGGGCGGGCTTGCCGGGTACTACTGGGCGCGTCAACAGAACCTGTACGAGGGATACGAGGGACTGATCTCCTGCGAGCCGACCAACCTTGAGGTGCAGATCGGCAATCGAGGCTGTTTTGTCACCTCCTTCGAGACGAAGGGGAAGTCGGCGCATTCCGGACTGGCGAATCGGGGGGTGAACGCCATTCACCACATGGTACACTTCATTAACGAGTTTCAGAAACTGCCGTACCTCCAGGTCGAGAATTCCTACTTCGGGAAGTGCACGCTCAACTTCGAGCGGATCGAGGGAGGTCTCTATCTGTCAGCCGTTCCCGACAGATGTATCGCGTCACTCGATTCACGCATCATACCGGAAACACCGCCGAACGTGGTGCAGAAACAGGTCGACGATCTCATGGGGCGCCTGAACCGTGAGCACGGCTTCGATATCCGCGAGGTCGGACCGGTCAAGGGCTGGCGCGAAACGAACGCCAAGTTCAAGGCACAAGCCATCGCGCCCGATCACCCGCTGACACGACGGGTTGCCGAGGCGGTCGGCCAGGTGACCGGAAAAGACGCGGTAATCAGCGGCTGTCCGGCAATAACCATCGCCATGGTGCTGATTGAGATGGGGATCCCAGCGGTGATCTGCGGCCCGGGATCGATCGCCCAGGCACACACCGCGGACGAGTGGGTATCGCTCGACGAAATCACCGCGGCCGCGCGAAGCTACACGATCCTCATGGCGGGCATGTAAGCAAATCGATGTGCACAACGACGCGTGCGGGCTGCAACCGAGATCGTTGTTCGCATATGTCATGTATTGTTACAGGAGAATTCACATGAAAATCTTTCCGCTCATGCTCTGTACGCTGACGGTATTCCTGCTGTTTCCCCTTCATCTTGACGCTCAAGACAACGACCTCCGGCTCCTGGAATGGAGGCCGAAAAGCCAGCTCGTGGTGAAAGAGACCCGTGTTGAAAAACCGAAGTTTCCCGTGATCGACTTTCATAACCACCTCGGCGGCATGGTCGAAGACTTTTCAACGGAAGCGATGCGGCACTACCTCGAGGAAATGGACAAAGCGGGTGTGGTGCAGTGTGTCAGCCTCGATGGACTCTCTAAAGGGGACTTTTACCGCGAACATCTCCGGGTTTCCCGGAGCGTTGCGGCGGACCGGTTTATCATCTTCTTCGTGCCGGAACTCACCAAGATCGACGAGCCGGGTTTCGGACAACGGGAGGCGAAAAAGCTTGAAGCGGCGGTAAAGATGGGCGCTCGGGGAATGAAGATTTACAAGTCGCTCGGACTGACGCTCAAAGACAGGGGCGGCGCGCGCGTTCCGGTGGACGATCCCCGCCTGGACCCGCTATGGGAAAAGTGCGGCGAACTCGGCATCCCGGTGATGATCCACGTGACCGATCCCAAGGCGTTCTTCACCCCGGTGGACCGGTACAACGAGCGGTACGATGAACTCGCCGCCCACCCGAACTGGTCGTTCTACGGTGATGAGTTCCCGTCGAAGGAGCAGATACTCAAAGAGCGGAACCGGATGTTCGCCCGACACCCGAAAACGATCTTTGTCGGT
>CAYWBT010000098.1:0-11142 GCA_964456585.1 uncultured bacterium | reverse complement strand
TGCACCACCTCGCTGTTGAGGTTTCTGAACGGGTAGTCATCGGTGATCTCCGTGAGGCTGTCGGCGTCCGCCTGCTGTGTGACAATGGCGCCGAGCGGCACGATGCGGCGCGGCGGGATGGTGACACCGACCACCTTCGCCGCTGGCTCGATGACGCAGCCCTCCCCTATTCTCGCCCGGAATACGAGTGCCTGCATACCGACAAACACGTCATCTTCCACCACCGCCGGGCCGTGCACCTGCGACTGGTGGGCGAGGGAACACCGCGCACCGATGTACACGGCGTATTTCTTCCCGTTCACCTCGTAGAGGTTGCCGGTGATTTCCTCGCCGTGCTCTGAGGTTTCGAGTGCGTGAATCACGCAGGAATCCTGGATATTGGTTTCATCGCCGATATAGAGCGGTGTTCCCTCGTCGCCCCGGAGGGATGCGAAAGGCGACACCATGACCCGCCTGCCGAGGGACACGAGCCCGATGATCGAAGCAAGAGGGTGAACGAAGGCGGTTGAATCGATGGCCGGAGAAGAAACCGTGGGAGTGAACGTCGTGGTGACATTCGGACGTATATTATGCGTTGGCATGGCTGCTATCCTTTCAACATAGTATGGCACACACGGGGCAGCCGAATTATCGACAATCACTTATCCGCAGCGCCCCGTTTTATGGCGCTTGACAGGAGTTACTCTCATTCCCCCATCACCGGGTGGTCGAACGGTTGAGGGTGACAGCGGTACGCAAAAAGGAAACGACAAGATGAAATTAATTATGAACCATATGTTGTCCAAGGCGTTTAATACAGACAAAACAAGAGAGAGTCAATTGTTTTTTTCATTTATATTGAGTATTTTACCTGAAAGGTGCTCCTGCTTTGTGTAAAAAACGAAGCTTCCTTGGAACATTATTTATTATGGATAAAAAAGGTTATGATAAAAGGCTTTTCCTGGCTTCTTCTGGCTGTGCTTGTCGGTTTCTCCCCCCTCGCTCGGGTACCGGTCGCCTTCTGCGAACAAGAATCCATACAGCAGACTAACGTTATTCCTAATCCCCGAAAACTGAACCCTGTTCATATGCTTGTGGTGTTTTCAAAGTTCCTGGGAGAGGCTCCCGGGGACACCCTGGCACCGGAGTGGGCGGATAAAATCTTCGATGGTTTCCCGGGGAGCATTCCCGACTACTACAACGTGGTGACATTCGGACAGATCACCGTTACCGGCGAATACCTGCCGAAACGCTATGAACTGCCGCACAGTGCCGCATACTATGTAAAAAATGCCGATGAGTATACACTCGATCTCCTCTCCCTCGTAGATCACGATCCGGATGTCAACCTGGCCGATTATGATAATGACGGTCCCGATGGCATTCCGGGAAGCAAGGATGACGACGAATTTGTAGATTTCATGGTACTCATGCCCATGTCGCGGCCATACGATTTCATCTTCAAAAACGGCACCGGGGTTTCTCACCTGCGTATGAGTGACATTTACTATACGAACGACAAAAATTCCGAGTCCCGTTATATCAAGATCGATGAAAATTCTGGCGCGATTGCGACCGGCCAGTCACAGTACCAGGCGATCGGGTTGATCTGCCATGAATACAGCCACGCTTATGGCGCTGTCGATCTGTACGACGGGAGTTACGAAGACAGCGAAACCGACTCCGGCGGCATAGGGTGGTGGGGCCTCATGAGTCACGGCCTCCTGGGGTGGTACAACATGTACGGTCCGGTTTCCTTGAGTGCGTACAACCGGATCAACATGGGATGTGTGTGTATCAACAACGAGGATATCCTCGACCTCTACGGTATTCACCGGGGCATCAGGATGACCGATGTCTCCCTGCTCCACGGCAAGGTCTGCCGTATCTGGGCTGGCCCGCGGGAGTATTTCCTCATCGAATACCGCCGTAATGACAGTATTTATTATAACCGTCAGGTTCCCCGGAACGGTCTTTTGATCTGGCATGTCAGCGAAGCAAATTTCTCAAATTTCAGTGAACTGCGCAAAGTGTGCGATCTCGAATGTGCCGATGGCAGATATCTCGATGCCGGGTATCCGGGGGGAAAGAATCCTGACCCGCGGTACGGCGGGGACAATTTGGATTTCTGGGCACATGACGAGGCGTATAGTGAATCTCACGCGGGCAATCTGGGTGATGTTACCGATGTTTTCGACGGGATACGATACACACGGTTCGGCCCCGACACGAATCCGAACAGCGAATCAAAGATAAGCTATGAGCCGACTGGTATCGACATTTTCAACATCCATCCCGAGGGCGAGGAAATGGTTTTCGATGTCGATGCCCCGCCTTTTAAAGACTGGAGCGAAGAACGCTATCCACAGATCGGTCTGGCACTTCACCGTAATAATATTGTGGCCGGATTGGATCGCGGGACGAGTAAACTCAGCCATTCCACCCTGTATCTCCTCAAGTATGGTTACGGGCCGATGGCGGAAAAGCTTGTCACGGTAACCGATGATTCGTTGACGGTTGACAACCTGGCGGACATGAATGAATTCGCCAGGCAGAATACCATTGTGGCGCGTATTTTCAATGAATCTGCTCCCACGTCAGGTACCATGATCGTTCGCAAGAATATCCCGGTCGCTAACTTCCGCGATGAAATCGAAAAGCTGGGCATCACCCTCGACAACATCGGCCTGTACCCGGACCCAGTTCAGGTTCAGAAGCTTTCCCTCGAATCGAGCGGCACCCTGCTACCAGAGGCGATAATCCTGAACCAGAATTTTCCCAATCCTTCAACGCGCAGACAGTTATAACCTACCACCTGGCCGAACGCGGTCCGGTCGTGCTCGAGATATTCAACGTCCTTGGCCAGAAGGCGCGGTCAATCGACCGGGGAAATCAGGAATCCGGGACGCACAGTATCATTTTCGACGCTGGAGACATGTCAACCGGAATGTACTTTTACCGCATTAAAGGTACCGAAACATCCAAAACAAAGAAATTTTTACTCATAAGGTGATTGCATGCGAGCAGGGAAACTCATAGTATATATTATGAGCACGGTGTTCATTGCGCTTCTCATAAGCGGCTGCGATGAAAATCCGACCGCGCCAAAGACGACAACAAACGGTCAGCATGCAACGGTGAATATCAAAATCGCCGATGAAAATGCCAATACCCTCAGGGGTATCTATGTAACTCTCTACCCCCAAAATATAACGAAGATAACCGATGACGAAGGCAGGGTGAGTTTCTCCGATATCGTTCCGGGTCAGCACTCGATCGTTGTCGAACATCCCAATATTCCCCTCTTTTTCAGGGATATCGAGCTCACGAAGAGTCAAGTGCTCAACATGCAATTTGTTGTGGCTTCACAGGTAACGATAACGGTTGTGGTTACCGACCTCGATGGTCAACCACTTAAAAACCTTGAGATCGGTACGTATCCGAGCACCATGCAGATCATAACCGATGAGAACGGACTGGCGGTCTTCGAGAACATCCCCGTCCAGAGCTACAAATTTTTGGTAAGCCGCTCAAGCTATACCGTGTATACCGCAAACCAGAGGATAATGATCACCAACGGTGAGCTTCAGGACATCAAGATCCGTATCGGTCCACAGCCACCGTTTGTCAAAATTACCTCACCTGAAAACCGGTACTATCAAAATATTTTCAATATCCACCTCATCTGCGAGGGATACGATTTTGAAGACGGTGAACTCCCCGAAGAGGCGCTTTTCTGGCATTCGAACATCGATGGTGATCTGGGGCATGGCAAGGAACTCTTTATCGACCGTCTTAGTGTCGGGCATCATACGATCACTCTCAATGGAATCGATTCCGATTTGAATACAGCAGAGCGTTCCATCGAGTTGAACCTGTACTACTTCGAAAAGGATTCCTATTTCCCCATTCCCTGGAACGCCTGGTGGGACTACCGTTATTTGACTCCTGAATTTACTTCGACCGGTCTCGACGGCAGGACGGAGACATGGAAACTCAAAAATCTTATGGTTTCTATGGACGATGTCCATACCCGTAACTGCCTGATGAAATATACCATAACCAAGAGCGGCAGAAACAAGGTATGCGAATACTATGTGGTTGATCACTTTGAAACCGATATGAAAAATATTTACATTGAGAAAACAATCGAGCAGCTGAAAGTATGGGATAACACGAGTGTTATCAATGATCCGACGGATCAGATTGTCATCGAAACGGTCTATTCGCCACGCTACGTTTTCCTCAAGAATCACCTCGATCCCGGGAGCGAAAGCTCATATGAAACGACAGTAACCGGCGATGTCACCTGGCAGTATGCCGGTGAAAAGTACGGGTCGAAGGAATTTTGGGAAACGATCAATTTCACCACACGCACCGACATTGAGGGGTACGAAACGGTCGAAACCGACGTCGGTACTTTCGATGCTGTCAAGCTTTCGATTACCCAGGGCGATGCGGTTCGAAGGTGGTGGCTTACCGAAGGATTCGGCATGGTCCAACTCGAATTCGATACGCTCGGTTCATCACAGATCGCCACGATGAATGATACAAACATTCACACACTCTCTGAGAACGGAACGGCGGAAAAATTCCAGCCGGGCACAGCCTTCCGCCACACCGGCGGAGAACCACTCCACAAGATATTCACCACCGAAGCCCACACGCCGGAACGATATCTCGAAATGATCGAGCTTCTGCGGGAGTTAAGCCCGCGGTAAGAATTATGCTACGAGAATCAAGACGAGCGGAACGGGAACAAGCACCTCTTCGTATTGATATTTTTGCTGATCGAGAACGAGGTGAGCGTAACGAGAGCATACGCTCAAACCACTGTACGACCTCTTGGCCATCCACCCAAAATCTCGATGATATGCACTATTCTCCGGGCATGGAGGTCATAACCTGTTGTGAAGGAGAGAACGATTTTCCTGCGCGGGCACAGCAGGACGTTTTACTTTCTCAGCGTGTTGTGGATGACGCGGGTGAGTTTCGGCCCAATTCCCGCAATGCGCGAAATCTCTTCGACATCAGCAGAACCGATTGCCTTGACCGAGCCGAAATGTCTGAGGAGTTCGGCGGCTTTCCGCGGCCCGATACCATCGATATCGGTGAGGGCGGAAGATACCGTGTGCTTCGTCCTCAGTTTTCGCTGGTAGGTGACCGCGAAGCGATGCGCCTCGTCACGAATATGCTGAAGCAGGTGAATGGCCGAGGACATTTTCGGAATGTTCTGGGGATCGGGAGCTCCGGGAAGAAAAACGTCTTCCATCCGTTTCGCCAAGCCGGCAACTGCCTGTCCGGATAGTCCGAGTTCTTCGAGCACGGATTTCGCACTCGAAAGCTGCCCCTTACCGCCGTCCACGAGCAAGAGATCGGGCAGTTCCTTTTCTTCCTCGAGACGCCGGGTAAAATAGCGGCGGACAACCTCGCGCATGCTTGCGTAATCGTCGACACCATCAACCGATGCTATTTTAAAGTGACGGTACTCTTTTTTTTCGGGCTTTCCGTTCCTGAAAAAAACGAGCGAGCCGACTGTATCGGTACCGTGCAGATGGGAAATATCGATGCATGAGATGGTACGGGGCGTCTTTTTCAGCTTCAGGTCCCGTTCGAGCGCACTCAGGGAATGGGGAATTGCGTCCTTCCTGCGATCACGTTTTTCGATTGTTTTACGCAAGATCATCTCGGCGTTCATACCGGTCATGTTCACCAGACGATATTTTTCACCCCGTTGTGGATAGACAAAGGTAAACCGGGCGTCGCAGCGTTCAGCGAAGAGTCGCTCGATGCTCTCGGCATCTTCCGGCGTTTCCGGCAGGTGCACCTCAGGGGGAATCCAGGAGGCGCGCAGATAGTACTGGGCGAGAAATTCCGCGAGCATCCTGGCGGGAGAATTGTAACGGGCACCACTTACCAGATAATCCTTTTTGCCCAGTATGTTGCCCTCACGGATTTCCATGATGACTACGCATGCCTCGTTATCGAGAATGGCGTAATTAACGACATCCCAGTCGCCTGACAACCTTGCGGTTGAAAAAGCTCTCCGGCGCTCGTTGACTTTCTGCACCGCCCTGAGGAGATCGCGAAGCCTTGCGGCATGCTCGAAATCGAGATCGTCGGCTGACCTATCCATGCGCTTTTTGAGATTGCGAAGAAGGTCAGCGTTCCGTCCGATGATGAAATGGTAGGCATCTTCAATATAGGCTTGGTATTCATCGAGTCCGATGTATCCCATGCAGGGACCGCTGCACTTCTTTATCTGGTAGTTGAGACATGCTCGTTTTCTACTCTTGGATGTCAGCACCTCACTGCAATGCCTGAGCGGGAACAGGGTATGAACGAGCTCAAGCGTCCGGCGAACCGCTTTGACATCCGTATAGGGACCGAGATAACGCGACCCGTCATCAACAATGGAGCGCGTCAGGTAGATGCGCGGTACGGCCTCCTTCGTGATCCTGATGTAGGGGTATCGTTTATCGTCTTTCAGGCGGACGTTGAATTTCGGCTTCTTCGCCCGTACGAGATTTGCCTCGGTCACCAATGCTTCAATCTCAGAGCCGGTTACAATCCAGTCGACATCAGCCGCCCGCGACATGAGCCAGGGAACCTGGGCGCGCCCGTCGCCATCTAAGCGGAAATAGGAAAGCACGCGAGAACGGAGTTTTTTTGCCTTCCCCACATAGAGAACGGTACCTCTGGCATCGAGCCACAGGTAGACACCGGGTTTTGACGGCAGGCTCTTTGCCTTTTCATGCAGACTTTTGTTGCGGTTTTTCATCCATACTCCCGGGACATGCACAGCGTGCTTATCATAAAAACGGGACGGGGCAACAATCCACTGTACCGCGATTCACCAAAAATGGTACTTCTTCCATCGGAACGTGCTTTTTTAGACCACCTCAACCAGTTTCGGTTCCATACTTTCTATATCCACGATAACAACGGTCGATCGTCCGGTCAGCCATGAGCAGCACTCCCCGGGATTAATAATCATCGGCTTGCCGGGTCGTATATCGATCTCGTGCAGATGGCCATACACGATGATATCGATATCACTCCGTGTCAGGTACCGTTCGAGAGGGGCGGGTTCGTGCATGATGACAAACCGTTTGCCCCGGTACGGGAACTCAAAAGGGGGATCGTGCACTTCGCCAATCCCGGCGAACATCGAGCGAAGTCCCTTCCGTTCACCATCGTTATTGCCGAAAACGCCGATGAAGTCTCCTTCCAGCTTGGAGAATTCCCTGCTGGTGAACGGTGCAATGTAATCACCCGCATGGATAACCAGAGCACAACCGGCATCGTTGAATATTTTCACTGCTTTCTGGATCGATGACCGGTTGTCGTGCGTATCGCTGATAATGCCAACCAGATTCTCTCGTTTCATGGATTATTGTCCTTTCGGGAGGTCGATATTTCACAAATTGTGTGTTTCTCCTTGACAAATTAGTAAAATATGGCACATTATCAAGAAGAGACCTTCTGGTCACACCTACGGGCACGACAGACAGGATTGCCTTTTTGTCATAACAACCAAGAGAGGACTTTCATGGGAGAACGTCCCAGCGATCATAACGATAAAGACTACTACTTCGATCTCGGTATTCGGGAACTCGATTCCGGACATGTAAAGATGGCGATACGTGCTTTCAAGAAGGCGATCAATATCGATCCCGAAGATCCCCGGATTTATAACAGTCTCGGCATTGCATATGAACTATCGGAAAATTTTGAAAAGGCCCGTTCCGCCTACGAAAAAGCGCTGGAAGTCAACCCCGGAAACTCCTCTTCGCTGAACAATCTCGCCGGGATCATGCTGATAGAGGGTAATGCTCAAGATGCGGAAGATCTCTTTAATTCAGCCATATCTTCCGATCCCATGTACCTCGAGCCGTACATGAATATCGCCCGGATGTTCATCGAGATGAGAGAATACACGTCCGCCGAACCATACATACGGAAAATACTGAAAATGGAACCCACGAATGCCGAGGCGCTCAACCTCTTGGGAGTGATCACCGCAGTGACCGAACGCTCTGAGGAGGCGGTAAAACACTTCCAGGAGGCAGTCAGGAACGATGCGAACCAATCCGCGGTATTATCGAATCTTGGAACCGCCCTCAGGTCGATCGGAAGCACACGCCGTGCCATTATCGCATTTGAAAAAGCTTGGGAACTCAATCCCGAGAGCATCAACATTATGAACAATCTCGGCGTCCTGTACCGGGAAATGGGAGATAGTAACAAGGCGAAAATCTTCTTTGAGCGGGGAATCAGGTTCCACCCCGATAATCCCTTCCCCTACCTCAACCTGGCGGAGCTGTATATCGGCATCGGCGACTACGGTCCGGCCTTCGAAAATCTCAAAAAGTATATCGGGCTGGTACCCCTCGATATGGATACCCTCTTTAAAACGTGCGGCATCGCCAGAATGGCTGATATGCTTCCCGCGGCAGTTGATGAGATGAAAAGCTTTATCAAAGAAGCCGATCCTGCAGATCCTCGGGTCACCACGGTCAGGCAGTGGCTCGCCACCATCCGGTAAACGTATGCCTGGCCGCACTTTTTCTACTTCTCGACAAACGCTGCGCTTCCCGTCATCCATCGCGTTCAGACGACGATTTTAATCCTCGTCCCGGCAGGAATCACCTGGTTGAGCTCAAAGCCGTTTACAATGGCAAGTTCCTCGACCTTGTCTTCCGGAACTCCCATATCATTGAATATCTCACGGCAGGTCTTCTGGGTCCCCGCCGTGCGGACCTGGATTATATCGGGGGAGACATCGATCATACGGTGATCGTCAAGATTTTTAAAACCATGTGCGGTCGAATCGAAAAGAGGCAGGTACTGCTGGACATCAGTAGGCGCGGAAAGACCATGAAACGAGAAGACGGTGTCGTCCTTTTTGATGAAATGTGATACGATGGCATAGGTTGCGCTCTCATCGCCCACCTGCCCCTGGGTACGCTGGGCGTTCATACCGTTTATTTCAAGAGCGCTCGTCGTTTCCACCGTCACCTTATTATCGGTAACGAATTTTGTCGACGCCACTGCGGGTGTCTCACCCTGCGCCGCGGTAAAGATGATGAGCACTCCCTGCTTTTCCGGGGCAATTCTGACTTCCGCGGGATTGTTGGTGAGGTTCCAGTTCTCCGGCACCGGGAAAATGAACCTCATGCCCGGATGGTAGAACATATTGTCCTTCACATATCCTTGACGGGGATCGTCCCCAAACGGCATGCCATCGACCAGATCGAGATACTCGTTCCGTCGCACCATATATGTGCGATCGGTGTGCGCTTTCTGGAATTTCAGGGCCTGGCTGCGGGTCGCCTTGACCCTGTCACCCGGATCGGGATGGGTACTCGCCCAGGAGGGAAGTGACCCTCCCTTGGGCCGCATGCGTTCGAGGGTATTAAAGAACACGCTCATCTCGACCGCATCGTACCCCACCAGGGAAGAATACTCGACACCGGCATGATCAGCCTGACGTTCGTCGTCCCGCGAGAATTTCAGGAACATCAGGGAAACACCGACCTGGGCAAAGGCGGCATACCGGTTGAATTCCTCGGAAAATATGCTTCCTACTCCGAGCGCCAGACCGGCGAGTTGCGCCTTGGAATATTTTGCTGCCGAATGCCGGTAGTTGATATGCCCGAACTCGTGAGCGAGTACGCCGGCGAATTGTGCCTCGTTGTTGAAATAGCCGAGAATACCGCGTGTCACGTACACATAACCGCCGGGAACGGCAAACGCATTGACCACGGGGCTGTCGAGCACGGTAAACGAGTAGGGAAGATCTCGACGGTGGGTAACCTTAGCCATTTCCTTCCCCTTCTCGGTGAACCAACTCTGGATCTCATCGTTTTCAAACCTGCCGTACTGTTTGACAATCTCGGGATGCGCCTGCTGGCCCATGGCGATTTCCTTGCTTTCGCCCATGATCATGAATTCACGCTTCCCGGTCACCGGATTCACTGCGCACCCGGATAAGATCGCCGCACCAGCCAGCGTACCGATCCCGGTGAGAGCGTCACGTCTTGTACATACTTTCATGGTAACCCCGCATCTGCTTCTGGCGACTAGTGTCTCATCGTCATGCTCTTCAGTTTTGCCACCTTTTCCCTGAGTCCCGGATAGGAAGGATTCAGGTTGAGTGCGAATTCGAGTTCCTGAATCGCAAGGGGAATTTTACCCGTCCGAGTGTACACGGTGCCGAGTGACAGGTGTCCCCTGAAATTGTCTGGCGTCATTTGTACTACGCTTTGGAATTCCTTTTCCGCATTGGGAAATTCGCTCTTCGCCATGTAGAGGTTTCCAAGGTTGGCATGAACCCGGACCCTGTTTTCTAATTCCGTTGCGCTCGTCACGGCATCGGTTTGATCGTTCTCATACTCCATCGCAATTTTCTGCATGTCGAGAAACACCTGTTCCGCCCGGTCATACTCTTTCCTCTCCAGGTAGATGTAACCGAGATTGTGGTGGGCAAAGAAATTGTTTGGTTCGCGTCGCAGAACAAATGTAAACTTCTCAATCGCTCGGTCATATTCGTTCCTGACCTTGTAGATACCGCCAAGTTGGTTGTTGGCATACGTGTCGTCCGGCCGGATCTTCAATGCCGAGAGGAACTCTTTTTCCGCTTCGATGTAGGATTTCTCCTCGAGGTATATCTTGGCAAGCCTGAGACGCGCATCGACATTATCGGGATTGATATCGAGTGCCTTTCGATACTCCTGCTCAGCGCGGTCATAGTCTTCAAAATAGTCGGCAAAGTAATATCCCGACCTGAAGTAGGTGTAATCGTCGATGAATTGTTCGTGCATCTTCTTTATGCCGTCCGGGGAAACATTGGCGAATTCGGGAATATTCACCGCCCGATCCGGCGGGGTAAAGTTCTCCAGCACAACCGGCGGGCTGTCGTTGCCGTCCTCATCTATATGGGTAAGCAAAAGCTGGGTATAGGGCGTAAAACACTTGGAAGAAAAGACGAGCCACCTGCTGTTCGGTGACCAGCTGTGCCAGGAGTTCATCCTGTTGGTATTGCAGTTCATCTCGCGCGGCTCTCCCCCCTCGGCCGGCATGATATACAACCTGCTGTCCGGTTGGAGTAACATAAAACTATCGGCCCGGCAGAAGACAATCCATTTCCCGTCCGGCGAG
>CAYWBT010000097.1:0-11287 GCA_964456585.1 uncultured bacterium | reverse complement strand
TCCCAACAGTGGGGCGAGATACCGGCCCGTCCCACCCAGATATGGACGCAGCCTCCGGGCACACCGACTGTCGGCATGCTGTTCCTCGATGCGTACAAAGCAACCGGCGACCCGATATTCCTCGGCTACGCCGAACGCGCCGCGGACGCCCTTGTCTACGGGCAGCATCCCGCCGGCGGCTGGCACTATCTCATCGATTTCGACATGCCGGGCATTCGGACGTGGTACGATGAGGTCGCCTCGAAGTGCTGGGGATGGGAGGAGTACTACCACTACTACGGCAACTGTACGTTTGACGATGATGTGACCGTGAGCGCCACCCGTTTCCTTCTCAGGCTCTATACAACCACGCTCGATCCGTCATACCGGGTTCCGCTGGACCGGGCGCTCGATTTTATTCTCGCCGCCCAGTTTCCCAACGGCGCCTGGCCGCAGCGTTACCCGCTCAGGTACGACTACCCGCATGACGGTCATCCCGATTACACCTCGTACTATACCTTCAATGATGGTGTGATCATCAACAACATCATGCTCCTGCTCGAAGCGTACAAGCAGCTTGGCAATGAGTTGTACCTCGAGGCGGCGCGCCGCGGGATGGATTTTGTCGTTCTCTCCCAAGGAAGCGGCGAACAGGCGGGATGGGCACTGCAGTACAACCACGATATGCAGCCCGCGGCTGCCCGCTCTTATGAGCCTGCTGCGTACAGCCCGGGTGTGACACGTGACAATATCAGGGTGCTCATGACCTTCTACCGGATCACCGGCGACCTGAGGTATCTCAGGGGAATACCATCCGCACTCGATTGGCTGGAGCGCTCGAAGATCGATGAACCCACCGGCAGATACACGCACGCAAGCTGGTACGAACCGGTCACCAACCGTCCCCTCTACGTCCACCGCACCGGGACGAGCCGTGAGAACGGCTATTACTATGTCGACTATGAGTATGGCAATTTTATCTGCCACTACGGACAGGTCACCTCGATCGATGTGGCGGTGTTGGAACGCGAGTACCGACGTGTTTCAGCCCTTTCCCCGGAAGAGACGAAGGCTGAATACACCCGTGATGAGGCATCGAGAATTTCACCCCCGGTCGATGATGCAGTTGTAGCGAAGGTGATTGCAGCGCTCGACACTTGCGGGGCGTGGATCACCGATGTCGTCCTCTATGACTACGTAAATCCCTGCTCAGACAAACGCGGACAGACAATCCGGGGTATCGCCACCCGCGAGTATATCAAAAACATGCGAACCCTGATCAACTGGCTCGAGGGAAGGAAGCCGTAGCAACAGTGAAGCATTTCGCAGTACCTGACCGCTGAATGTATGGAGAGAGGAGAAGTAAGTATATGAAGCGCTATTCGATCATACTCGTGTGCCTTTGTGCCGCTTGTTCCGCTATAGGCCGCAAAGCCCCCGAGGACGACATATATTCAAAACGGTTCATCACCGCTACCATGAAAAAAGTCTGCGACTGGCAGCTTGCTCACCCGGTCGATATCAATTCCCGTAACAGCAATGGGTGGGCACGCTCTGCTTTCTACACCGGTGTTATGGCCGCCTACACCACCACCGGGGACACACGCTATCTCAACCACGCGATGACTTGGTCGGAACACAATGGATGGAAGCGCGGAAATCGTCCCCGTCACGCCGACGATCACACCTGCGGCCAGACCTACCTCGAGCTGTACTTCATCAAGAAGGATCCGAGAATGATCGCCGATATGATCGAGACGTTTGACGCCATGATCGCCGATCCCAAGCCGGGACGCGTTGACTGGTGGTGGTGTGACGCCCTCTTCATGGCGCCGCCGGCCCTTGCCCGGCTCGCCCGGGCGACAGAAAATCCGAAATACCTGGACTTCCTGCATAAACTGTGGTGGGATACCACCGATTTTCTCTTCGACGATGACGAGGGTCTCTACTACCGCGATGAGAATTTCATCGGAAAACGCAATGCGAACGGCAGGAAAATCTTCTGGTCTCGCGGGAACGGCTGGGTTGTAGGCGGCATTGTACGTGTACTACAGTTCCTGCCGGCCGAGGACCCGTACCGCACCCGATATATCCGGCTTCTGCGCACCATGGCGCCAACACTCGCACGCGTCCAGGGCCCCGATGGATTCTGGCGGACCAGTCTCCTCGATCCGGAACAAGCTCCCGCGCCTGAATCGAGCGGCACCGGATTTTTCTGCTACGGTATCGCCTGGGGTATCAACAACGGCATCCTCGACCGTGATACGTACCTGCCCGTTGTCGAGAAAGCATGGAAAGGCCTGGTCGGCGCCGTTCACACCGATGGCAGGCTCGGCTGGGTTCAGCGAATCGGGCACCAGCCGGAAGACGTTTCATACGACGATTACCAGGAATATGGTGCCGGGGCGTTTCTCCTCGCCGCAAGCGAGATGGTCAAGCTGCAGTAATCTCATGAACGATACCCGCCTGCTCGTCCTCCCGCTTCCCGGAACAGCGAATGTGCCTGGTTGTGAGGAGAGGATCACACCGGTAAATGAATGAGGGGAACCACCGAGCGGTTCCCCTCGTTATTACTCATCAACGGGCTGAAGCATCAGCTAGCCGTACAGCGGCCCCAGCTTTTCACAGGCCCTGAAGTCATCTCCGGCGTAGCGGTCCCACATGGTGGGCCTGAATAATTCTTCGTCCGGGACGTTGTGCAGATCGATCGGGATTCTAAGCATCGCGTTCAGGGTAATCATATCGGGGCCGATCAGGCCGAATGAGTTTGCATCGTGGTTCGGCCCGATTTTTGACATGTATTCGAACGAACTCATATCCCAGGGTACCCAGTAGGTTTCCGGCCAGGTCGGATCGGTCCGCTTGCTCACATAGTCCGCCACCTTTTCGGGCAGCTCGATGGTCTCACCTTCGACAAACGAGCAGGTAAACATAGAATTCACCACGTTGTACCGGTAGGCGGTCATGGGAATACCACCCGGGGTACGGTAGTGACTGGAGAGGCCGTCACCGATGAAGTATTCCAGGATTGCCGCCATATAGGTGGTTCCGGAAATTGCCGCGTCGATCAGTTTTCCCTGGAGTTTCTTGTCGTTGCGGATCGCTTCGGCCACCTCCCTGATATCGATATCGGATTTGTCGGAAACGATTTTCATGATATCGACCGCATAATCGAGGGCGCCTGCACCGGAATTTCGCTTGTCGATGAAACCGCCGGGAGCAATGGCACTGATGTCTTCCCCGGTTCCCTCCCTGATGCTCTCCACGCTCCAGTTTGTTCTGATGTCCGCGAAGAGCTGCGGCACGCCGGTCAGGAGATGTGCAACGAGCATGCCGATACCGTTCTTGCTGTCATTCTCCGTCGCCACAATGAATGCCTGGCGGAATCCATTCCAGTCGAAGGAACTGTTGAGGATCGACTCGGTCAGGTCAAAATTGGGATACAGATCTGTCCATTGACGCTGTCCCTGGGTTCCCGATGCAATGGCGTTATGGCCTTGCGCGTGCTCGACGTCGACCTTGAATCCCTGCGCCGCTCCCACATCCGGGTCGGCGAGACGGGGATTCCCGATCATCATGTCACGAACGATTTGGGTCATCTTTATACACTCACGGAGCAGGTCGTCGTCGGAGTAGGGGCGCTCCCCCCCACCGTAGATGATCTTGAACCGGTTCTTCATAAACTCGAATGCCCGGTCGAGCTCTTCGTGATCATAAAACTCCCGTTCGATCCGGCCCTTCACCGCAACCATGTCGACAGATACCGTGCCCATGCCGAAGTAGTTGTGCATCATGTTACGGCGCACGTCCGAACCGATGATCCCCATAGAAACACCGCCGACTGAGAGATAGTTTTTTCCGCGCATCTCCCCCACCACCGCGGCACAACGGGCAAACCGGAGAATGCGTTCCACTATGAACGGCGACATCGCAGCGTCTTCGTTCTCGAGGTCGGGGCTGTAAATCGAAAAAATGGGCTTGTTCTTTTCGTCCATCGCAGCACAGAATGCCTTGAGCCACACGGCGCCGGGTCGGTCGGTCTGGTTGAGACCGTAGGCAGCCTGCTGCCACTCAGTCGTTCCAATGCCACCCACTGCCGACATTAATTCGTCGCTATATGCCCACGAGCGGCTGACCCAGATATTCGCACTAACTCCCTCCTTCGTATAGTACTCCTGAGCGAGTGCGCCGGACCGGGCGCCGTAGACGATTTCCGGTGCTGTCACCACCCGTACCGGAGTACTGTCCGGGAGTTTCACATTCTTGGTGATGAGGTTATACACACGTTCTACCATTCGCCATGTTTTTTCAACATTGGCCTCATATGCTCCCGTTCTGCCGTCGGCTACGGGGGTAATAGCGATGGTGGGCACGACTCCGGCGAGCCTTCTCGGCGTTTCGGTGAAGCCACGTACCGAAGCGGCCAGAGCGTTGAAATCTGGTGTGTTCATCAGAGTTCTCCCTTCATTATGGATCTGTACGAAATATTCTATCTTCAGAAATTAAGCTCACATACAGGGAAATAATATACGAAACAATCGGGCCATTTGGAACAATATTTAAGGCTCGAAAGTAAAAAATGCTCTTGGTACCATTGCGCACGACGATCACGCTCACCACTGGTAGGAGGTGACGGGTAATAGCCGCCATGACGCTCGAAGACATTCCTTTCCAATAGAGGTTCGAGCCGGAAAGAAAATGGCATCGTGCAACCACTGAAGGTGGAAACGCGGGAACACATCGGGAAGCGTCCAGCCGGAAGAAAAGACCGTTACTTTACGTACGGAACGGGAAATCGGTCTTCCGTTGTGATCCGTGGCAGCACAAGTCCCAGAGAAAATAAATGCTTACTCACCCTGCTCGATATCGTAAATATCCAGCCTGCCCTTGTAGAGGAACCGCTTGATCTTCTTGGTGGACGTCTTGGTGAATTCGTCACGCTCGATTCCAATCCTCGTGATCCGCTGGTAGTTGGCGAGCTTGCTCATTGAATTTTTCACCTCTGATTCGAGGAGCGGTCTGAACGTCTCGACGATTTCGTTCTTGGCGTCTTCGGTGAGAGCATCGACATCCACCTCTTCGGTGAACACGATATTTTCGCTCTCCGCATGCTCAACGAGGGCTTCGTAATCGGGATAGATGAGTACGCCGACATCTTCGCCGACGAGCCCATCGGTCCGGTAGCCGAGCACGATCGATTCCGCGATGAACCTGCTCTTGTTGATCACGTTCTCGACCACATCGGGATACACGTTTTTCCCGCCGCGAGTTACGATCACATCCTTGGCCCTGCCGGTGATGAAAATGAAATCATCGTCGTCCATCAAACCGAGATCGCCTGAATAGAACCAACCATCCTTCAACACAAGTTTCGTCTGCTCGGGATTCTTGTAGTAGCCCTGCATGACATTCGGCCCGCTGATGGTGATTTCTCCGATGCCTTCTTCGTCAGGATTGATTATTTTCACCTTAACGTTAATGACCGGGGGGCCGACCGAGCCGATTTTGATCCTTCCGATGAGGTTTGCGGAGACGATAGGAGATGTTTCGGTGAGACCGTATCCCTCGAGAAATTCGATCCCGAGACCAACGAAACCCTCGATAACCGAAGGATCCATTGGCGCAGCGCCGGAAACCATGATACGGAGCTTGCCGCCGAGCTTTTTCTTTAGTGCCTTGCCAATGATCTTCTTGCCGCCATACTTGAAAATGAAGTTCTTTACCTTCGAGGACTCAACCTGCCGGATAATTCCCCGATAGATCTTGGAATACAGGAGGGGTACCCCGACCATGAGGGTGGGTTGACATTCCATGATCAGGCGCGTTCTGTCACGGCTCATGATGTCAACAAAAGAGAGTGTGGCACCATAAACGAGTGGAAGCAACATACAAGTCGTGAAGGGAAATGAATGGTGCAGGGGTAGCAGAAGCATGATATTGTCGCGTTCATCGATTTTGATAATGGGTAGTATGGATTCGATATTAGCCATGAAATTCAGGTGGGTGAGCATGACCCCCTTCGGCGCACCGGTGGTACCGGAGGTGTAGATGATGGAGGCCAGATCATCGAGGTCGTTTCCAGGAAATTCGATCTGCCCTTTTTTGAGCCGTGCAATCCCGCTTTCACGGAGCTCGTCATACGACATAAAATTTTTATGGTTGTTGGTTCGCCTCCCCTTATCGACGAGATCCTTGCCCTTTCCCTCACCCCGGTGTTCGTGACGGATGATGATGTTACGGTCCAGGATGATAATATCGTGCAGTGAGTCCAGTTCGCTCAGAATCCGGCTTACCACATCGTAGCAGTGCAGGGAACAAATAATCGTTCGTGCTTCAGAATGTTTGAGAATATGTTCGGTCTCAATCTCACCGAGTGCGGCGTCGATGGGAACGGCGACTGCACCGGTCGTTACAATCGCAAGGTAGGACACCACCCATTCTGGTCTGTTCTCACACATAATTGCAATTTTTCTATCGTGTCCGGCATCAAGCTCAAATAACCCATGGGCAATAATGCTTACCGCATTGTGGAGCTCACCGTAGGTAATATGATCCCACTCCTCATCCTGATAGTAACGCAGCGCAATTGAATCCGGAAAGTTACGGACGCTTTCTCGAACGCCGTCATCGATCGTCTTCATACACTTGTCCTCTTCTTATGGGTTTTGGTTGATATTCAATATTTCTTCCTGGTTCAACACGACGAATTCAACCCTTCTGTTCTGTCTCCTTCCCTCGTATGTTGCGTTTGAGGCGATGGGTTTATCAGCGCCAAATCCAACCGCCAGGAGCTTGTCCTTTTCTATTTCCGGGAAGCGGCTGAGAAGATACTCTCGAACCGCGAGGGCCCGCTCCCGCGAAATCTCGTAATTTAACTCTTTATTGCCAATATTGTCTGTATGTCCACCGATCTGAATCTTCAGGGAAGAGTATCGTTTCAGGAGCCTACCTATTTCATCGAGAACGAGGTGTGAATCACTGTTGACTTCCGCGCTTCCTGAGGTAAAGTTTATGGTATTCAGTCGTATCAAACCCTCTCGCAGAAGACTGTATTCCTGACGGATGAGCGCACGACCGGAGGTATCCACCAGGATTCCCCTCGGGGTATTCGGCTCAAGATCGATGCCATCCGGAACATCATCTCCATCGCTGTCAATGGCAACACCATCGCTGTCGACCCGTGCCCCGCGGAGTGTCACAGGCTCACGGTCTAGGCCGTTCGGCACCCCGTCGCCGTCATCGTCCAGCGAGATACCCCTCGCGTCAACAATAGCGCCCAGAAGTGTTTCGGGCTCACGGTCGAGGCCGTTCGGTACACCGTCCCGGTCATCGTCAAGCGCAACTCCGTACCCATCAACCGGGCATCCTCTCGGGGTGTCGGATTCCATGTCCAGGCCGTCATAAACACTGTCATCATCGGAATCGACACCAATACCATTGGCATTCACGACTGCTCCGAGCGGGGTGTCCGGATCACGGTCTCGTCCATCGGGAACACCGTCCCCATCGGAATCGAGCGCAATGCCCCGGGTGTCGACCGGATACCCGCGCGGAGTATCCGGTTCGAGATCGGTCCTGTTGCCGATACCGTCACCATCAAGGTCTATCATTGCGGCAAAGGCGCCGGTGAAGGTTATGCCGAAAACACCCTGGATCGTTTCGCGGGGATCGATTTGATCGGCGATATTAATATTCGCCCCGATGTCAACCGATATATTATTGGTAAGGTGGAAAACAATGGAGGGAGAAACGATATAAAAATCTTCCTTGTAGTCATTCTTCGTGTCGTTTAAAAATGCAGGATTGCCGGTCACCGATTCACCGTGGAAGGGATTGGGATAGAACCTATCGGGATTATCACCCGCCTTGAGGGCGGCTTGTGGACTGACACCGTTGAAGGTCCGGTTCACGACTTCGAGATTAACCGTTATTCCATCCGTTATATCCAGCATGAGCCCGGCGGCAAAGACATACTGGTCATCGTAGATCTCGGAGCCCGAGATGACATAACCCTGCTCAAGATTCAGGCTTAAAAACGAAGCGATATCCACTGTTTCGTATAGCGAGGTCTCGATGTCGGTTCCCGTTCTGGACCACCGGTAATTGATCCCGTCGATCTGCTTTGCCGAAGTATCGAATATCGCCCCGAATTTACCGGCGATCTGGATGCGGGAATCACTGCTGAAGGGAAGCCTCACCTTCGCCGCAAACCGTGAGGCTCCCATGCCGCCTACCGGTTCACTGTAACCCTTCGTGACATCATACCGGCTCTTCAGAACACGGGCATCGTTAAACCCGAAAAAAGATGCGGTCAGGTCGACCTCGTCCGTGAGACCGAAGGTAACGGGCAATCCCAACACACCGGTATTATCTTCCCTGACAACTCGCAAACCGTCCGGCTTCAGTACCGTCGTCTTCCGTTTCATCATCATGCTCTTGAGACCGAAAACGATCGTACCTTTGCCATAGGTGCGGGCAGACTCCATGTACATGAGCCCCCTCCCGCCTTCGATGGTTGTCGAAAAGTTCCTGGCATACCCGGCGCCAGTGCCGGTACAAACGGATATAACAAGCGCCAGAACAAGTGTTGTACAACTTCCCATGATTGCTTTTCCGGAATTAACACCGATCTTGTGTGATCACTACCAATAATTACTGAAACATTATATAAAATAATTCATGAACTGGTTAGTATTTTTTTGTCCTGAAGAAAACAGCGTACTATGATTTCAAGGAGTTGGGGAAGTGATGATGCAGAAAAGACCGGGGAGATCGACCTACAGGTAAAATAACCGCACGTTCTTTTTTTCGGGCGCACAGCCGGTTCCGTATCTCAACCGTGTCTGCCCTCATATCTCACGGGGACTGCCGTGGTATAAGAACGACGGGGATTCAGATACCACCAGAGCACCAGGACGGTAATGGCAAGGCCGATAACGTGGAGCAACGGCAGTGAATACGTTGTATAGGGCACGAAAACCGATGAAGACAACCGGGCTACCAGTTCCTGTATCATCGCCGAGATCCTGATCAAATAGTAATCACCCGCATAGGCGGCAATCTCGGAAGAGATCAGACCGCGGAGATTGTCAATGACACCGAGGAATCCCATCCAGAGCGATTCACTGCCGCCAGTGTCCGCGATCTCTTCACGGAAATAGCTCGAAATAATCCAGGCGACAAGAGAGAACGCCGCAATGAACGAAACGTATGCTGCGACACCGATTGCCCGCGTACCGGCTAATCGCCAGAAAGCGTA
The DNA here is from genome assembly GCA_964456585.1 of uncultured bacterium. GTDB lineage: Bacteria > Latescibacterota > Latescibacteria > Latescibacterales > Latescibacteraceae > Latescibacter. Next base: position 2,049 of record CAYWBT010000097.1, on the reverse strand, counting down.
CCTCTCACGTACTCTCCCCGCGAAATCGGCTTCCGCCCTGACTGTCCCGAGAATGCGTTCGGCAAGACCTTCCGGAGCCATAATCGGTTCAGCGGAATCGAGCGAAGCGTAAACCAGGCGGTGAGCCCCGGTAAGACGTGCACATGCGGCACAGCTTTCGAGATGTCCGTTCAGAGCGGTCATCATCTCAAGATCGAGTCTGCCTTCCACGAATGCTGCAGCGCTCCGTTCGAATTCACCACAGTCGACCGGTGGAAACGACACTGTTTCCGGCGATGGTATGACTACCTCTTCAATGCTGTGTTTCTTCTCTTCAGCTTCGACTGCTGCGAGAATAGAATCGACCAACTTCCCCGGCGCCCGGACAGATTCGGTTTCATCGAGGATATCGCCCACCATCCGCTGAAGCTGTAACAACCGGCTGCATACCGGACAGGTAGCGCGGTGAGCTCTCATCGCCTGCATCGTGCGATTATCAAGAGTGCCCTTCAGGAATTCACCAGTATGTTTTTTAAAATCTTCGCAGTTCATGTTCGTTCACTCGTTCGACGGTTGTACTCTCATCATAGTTCATTCAAAAGCCACTGAGCCAGCTGTTTTCGCCCCCTGCTGATATAGGTCGCCACGGTCGCCGTGGGTATTTCCATGACATCGGCTATTTCACTATATGACAGGTCGTCGAAATGGTACAGGCTGATCGCCATCGCCCACCGGGCAGGCAGAAGCTGTATCCCGGACCTGATCGTTTCCCCCGTCTCTGCAGATTCAAGGAGTGCAGCCGGGTCGGCGTTCAAGGCCGGCAGTACGTCCGCCAGGGATATACCACTCTCGTTAAAGGGTTCATCTATGCTGGTGATGCTGAGCTGTTTTCTGCGCAATCTGCTGATACATTCATTGGAGGTGATCCGGTATATCCAGGTCGAAATTTTGCTCTCCCCGCGGAAATCTTCGAAATTATGGTAAATCTTGAGAAAAATATCCTGGGTTGCCTCTTCGGCATCCTCACGGCTGCCAAGCATCCGATATACCTGGTTATAAACCCTGTCCTGATAATCCGCGAGCAGCCTGTTGAAGCGGTCCATCAGCGAAACTTTTTCAACTTCAAAAACAGCCAGTGTCACGTTCAATCACCTGCCACTATGGTACATCAGAACACATCAACCTCTCGGCAATATATATCTTTCCTGCTCTATTGCCATGACTTTCTCTATAATTAGACACAACCTACCGGTGAATTCTTTCAAAAAAATGGTATGGCAACACAATTATTTTACCGCCTGCATCGGTCTTTCTGTCGTGACGTGGTATCTGCCCGGAACAACCTGAAATTTCTCTTCACCGGTCCGCGTCATATATACCGGAGCAACTGAACGACGTTGGGCCCGGCAGAAAAAAAGTGCGCAAGAATGAAATTTTCGTCCGATAGAAAACGTCGTACTTGGTAGAGAACTAAATGAAATTTATCGGGACAAAGGGAAGGAGAATATACAATGCATGCATTCTTTTTATATGGGAGTATTGCGGCGGTTATCATCGTGATAACGTACCTGCGTCACAAGGAACGCATGGAGATGATCCAACGGGGAACAAATTCCCATGCTTTTATCAAGATACCCAAAATTAAAACCGGCAGCTCCTCGCTCTTCCTGGGGCTTTTGGGTTTATTTCTCGGGCTCGCCATGATCATCAGCGCGGTTTTAATACAGCGGCGATTCGATCCCGACCTGATGACTGCCGGCCTCCTGTTTACCTTCGGAGGCGGCGCCATACTGATCTACTGGAAGCTCACCGCGAAAGACCGTGAACACGCGAAAAAACTGTACAAAGAGCACCTCGCTTCACTCAATAACATGCGGGAAGCGCAGGAAACCACCGTCGACGATTTCGACGTGCAGGGCACTGATACGCCAAAGACAGAAGCATTCGGGCCAACCGGCGAAACATAAGTCTTCCGAACGAGTGCTCATCCTTCTGGGATGCATCGACCGGTACTACGGTGATGCATCCTTTTTTTTCCTCACCGGCTGCCGTACTCCCGCTCACCCTATT
>CAYWBT010000096.1:0-11403 GCA_964456585.1 uncultured bacterium | reverse complement strand
TCGGTTACGAGTGCCGCATCGTAGTCCCTCATCATCGCGCCGATTGCCTTGAGATTGGTCAGCACACCGGTCGATGTCTCGGACTGGGTGGTGAAAACGGCTTTGACTCCGGGATTTTCGTCCAACGCCTTTTTAATCTGCGCTGCGGATACCGCGGTACCCCATTCGATATCGATCGGTATGGTCTCGATGCCGTAAGCGACACAGATATCGTACCAACGCTCACCGAATTTCCCGCCGCGGACCGCGATCGCCTTGTCGCCCCGGGCGAGGATGTTCACCACCGCGGTCTCCATGGCACCGGTACCGGACGAGGCGAGCAGGAACACATCACCTTCAGTCAGGAAAAACTTTTTCAGCTTAGCGCTCACCTCGGCAAAAAGATTCTCGTATCGCGGTGTTCTGTGATGAAAGATCGGTTCAGCCATTTTGATCATTGCCTGCTCGGGAACCATCACTGGGCCCGGAGTAAAAAGTCGTGTTTTCATACATTCAATCCTTTCTTTGGCTGTTATTTTTTTCACAACTGGTGGTATGGCTTTCCAATCGTGGCACCCCTGCTGATCATGATACCGCCCGATTGATCCAGGACCATATTTCTGCGGTCCCCATACCCGTGCGCGCGGAAAACAGTGTCATTCGTTCTTTGCCGAATTCCCCGGCAAAGTGCGCTGTGAGCTGCGCTCTTTTGCTCGCGGAAAGTTTATCGGCCTTGGTAAACACATAGAATACATTATCGAAACATTCTTCGATCCAGTCAAGCATTATCTTGTCACCAGCCACCGGACCATGCCGTGCGTCGATGAGTTGAATGATCCCCTGCAGTCCATGACGGCTGTTCAGGTAAGGATTTACAAGTTCCTTGAAAAGCTCACGTTCACTCTTTGAAACCTTGGCATAACCATATCCGGGCAGATCGATCAGGTAATATGAACCGTCAACCAGGTAGTAGTTGAGCGAGCGGGTTTTGCCCGGTTTCTGCGATATCTTCGCCAGATGCCGTCTTTTGGCAAGACGGTTAATCAGGGAAGATTTCCCGACATTCGAGCGGCCGGACACACAAATTTCCGGCAAACCTTCTTGCGGGGCATCCCGGAGGGAAAACACCGATCGGAAAAAAGCAATATCATGTTTCATACGGTAAGTGCTTGAGCAAGAACTTCATCGACTCGTTCGACAGTGACAAAAGTGAGCCCATCCTTGATGTCACCGGGCATCTCACGCAGTTCGGCTTCGTTTTTCCGGGGAATAATAACCTTCTTAATTCCGCTCCGTTTCGCTGCAAGTGCCTTTTCCTTCAATCCCCCGATTGCCAGAACGTAACCGCGAAGGGTTATCTCACCGGTCATGGCGACATCCTTTCGCACCGGCGTTCCGGTGATAGCCGAGACGAGCGATGTCACAATTGAAACACCCGCCGAGGGACCGTCCTTTTTTGTTGCCCCCTCGGGGACATGAATGTGAATATCCTTCTTGTCGAACGCCTTGGGTGCGATTCCGAGAGCATCGGCATGAGCCTTGGCATAGGTGAGAGCTGCACGCGCGCTTTCCTTCATGACATCGCCGAGGTGCCCGGTGAGAATCAACTCGCCCTTGCCCGGCATGAGCGAGGTCTCAATATTCAGGATTTCCCCGCCAACCGGTGTCCACGCAAGACCGATGGCCATGCCGACCTGGTTCGTCTTTTCCACCCGCTTCTCCTGGATTTTCGGAATGCCGAGATACCGCTGGATGTTTCGGGTGGAAATGGTCTTCTTCGTGTTTTTTCCGCGCCGCGAGACTACCTCGCGTGCCACTTTGCGGCAGATAGTCGATAATGCCCGCTCGAGATTACGTACGCCGGCTTCGGACGTGTAGCTCCGGATGATCTTGACCAGCGCTTTTTCCTCGAACTCGAGATGCTTCCGGGAAAGCCCGCAATTCTCCATTATCTTCGGAACGAGGTGCCGCTGTGCAATCCCGATCTTCTCGTACTCGAGATAGCCGGAAAGACGGATAATCTCCATACGGTCCCAGAGCGGCAGAGGTATGTTATCCTCGAAATTGGCAGTCGTGATGAACATGACTTCGGAGAGATCAAAATCAACCTCGAGGTAGTTATCATTGAAGGTATTATTCTGCTCGGGATCGAGCACCTCGAGCAGGGCTGACGAAGGATCGCCGCGAAAATCCATGCCGATCTTGTCGACTTCATCGAGAAGAAACACGGGATTCTTGGTGCCTGCTTTCTTGATATTCTGTATAATCCTGCCGGGCAGGGAACCGATGTACGTTTTACGGTGACCGCGAATCTCCGCCTCGTCATGTATGCCGCCGAGGGACATCCGCACAAACTTTCTGCCCAGCGCACGCGCAACGCTCTTGCCGAGCGAGGTTTTACCGGTACCGGGAGGGCCGCTGAAACAGAGGATCGGGCCTTTGAACTTCTTCGACATCTTCAGAACCGCCAGATGTTCGAGAATGCGCTCCTTGGGCTTATCGAGACTGTAATGATCCTCATCGAGAATGGCCTTTGCCTTCTGTATTACGAGATTGTCACGGGACCGCTTTTTCCAGGGCAGTGAGATCAGCCAGTCGAGATAGTTGCGCACGACTGTCGATTCGGGAGACATTGTGTGCATTTTGCTGAGCTTTTTCAGCTCTTCTTCGGCTTTTCGCGCCGCCTCGGTGGGCATGCCCGCCTTTTTAATCTTCTGTTTCAGTTCCCTAATTTCATTGTCGGCATCATCATCCTCGCCAAGTTCCTCCTTGATGACACGCATCTGCTCATGGAGGTAGTAGTCTTTCTGCGACTTCTGGAGGCGATCCTTGACTTCCCTGTCGATAGAGTGTTCGATCTTCATAATTTCGATCTCTTCGACCAGGATGCTGGCGAGCTTATCGAGCTGTTCTTCCATGCTCTGTGTTTCGAGAATTTCCTGCTTCAACTCTTGCCGGATGGTCAGATGTGCCGAAATGGCGTCCGCAAGGCGCTGGAAATCATCGATCGCGGGGATATTCATGAGAACTTCGTCGGGAAGGTTCTTCGAAAGCTTCACATACGCCGTAAAACTATTGACAACGCTCCGGGTGAGCGCCTGGATACGAGGTGTGTTGACTACCTGATTTGTGATAATCTTAACGTTGGCACGATAGTAACTTTCAACCTTCTCCACATTGTCCAGAACAGCTCGTTCAACCCCTTCGATAAGAACTTTCGCGGTACCGTTGGGAAGTTTGAGAACCTGGAGAGCCCTGCCGATGACACCAACCGAATAGAGATCTTCTTTCTCGGGGACCTCGACTGTGGGATCTTTCTGCAGAACGTGGTAGAGAAAGCGGTCGTGGACGAGAGCGGACTGGAGTGCCTCGACCGAGGCTTCCCGCGCCACCAGAATCGGCACCACCATGTTGGGAAACAGAACGATATCACGCAGGGGAAGCAGCGGCAGCTCGGTTGGTATGATGGGAGATTCTTCGGATTTTGCTTCCTTTTTCACCGGTTTTTGAACGGTGCTATTTTCAATCTTTTTTGCCATAACGCTCTCACTACTCCTCTATATGAACCATCACGCTATCTTGAGAACTGCACCGTCCTCGCCCTCGATAATCGGCATGGTACCACTTTCTATTGTCTGTTTAGAAACTCTGACTCTTTTCACACCCTGAATAGACGGTATCCGGTACATTATTTCCAGCATCGCCTGTGCCAGAACGCTCCTGAGACCGCGAGCACCGGTCTCCTTTTCGACACTGATGTCCACAACTTTCTCCAGTGCCTCCTGCTCGAAGATGAGCTCGATGCCCTCGATGAAAAACAGCCGTTCATATTGCTTGATCAGGGCGTTCTTCGGCTCAGTCAGAATCGATAACAGAGCATCACGGTCAAGTTCGTCGAGGGCGCAGACGAGCGGTAGTCTCCCAATTATCTCCGGGATCAGACCATACTTGTTCAGGTCGTCCGGTTCCACCATGGCGAGAATCTTGCCAATCCGTGAATCCCGGTGTGACCGTACTTCGGCCCCGAATCCCATCGACTTCTGGAAAACACGCCGTCGAATAAGATCGTCCAGTTTCTCGAACGCCCCGCCGCAGATAAAGAGTATGTTCGATGTGTCGATTTTCACCATGGCCTGCTCGGGATGTTTCCGCCCTCCCTTCGGGGGAACACTGGCCACCGTGCCTTCGAGTATTTTAAGGAGCGCCTGCTGGACGCCTTCACCCGAGACATCACGCGTTATGGAGGGATTGGCAGATTTCCGTGCGATCTTGTCAATTTCATCGATGTAGACTATACCGATCTGGGCGCGCTCGACATCATAATCTGCAGACTGGAGAAGCCTGACCAGGATGTTTTCCACATCCTCACCGACATACCCGGCCTCGGTCAGCACCGTGGCGTCGGCGATGGTAAAGGGCACCTTGAGAAGCTTGGCAAGCGTCCGCGCAAGGAGGGTTTTTCCCACCCCTGTCGGGCCGAGGAGGAGAATATTGTCTTTCTCAAGCTCCACCGAGGTATCCTGTGCGTTTTTATCCTTGATGCGCTTGTAATGGTTGTACACCGTGACACTGAGGACTTTTTTCGCACGCTCCTGACCGATAACATACTTGTCGAGCCCGCTCTTTAATTCCTCGGGTGTAGGAATATCGAAACCGAGTTCGGGAGTAATCGTGTCGTTGCTCTCTTTGATGATATAGTAGCACGTCCGTATACAATCGGAGCATATCTGGACAGAGGGGCCAGATACCATCTTCGAAACTTCTGAAGCGTCCCTCCCGCAAAAAGCACAGGTTAAATCGTCTTTGTTGGAACTTTTCCGTGTCATTTCTTCAGTTCTTCCCTCTTTTTGATGACGGCATCGATGATGCCGTATTCCTTCGCCTCTTCCGCGGACATGTGGTAATCCCGGTCGATATCTTTCAAAACCTGCGCGCGTGTTCTTGAACATTTCTCGACAATGATATCGACCAGCTTGTCACGGCTTTTTATGATTTCACGCGCCATGATCTCGATATCGGAGGCATGGCCGCTGCCACCTCCGAACGGCTGGTGAATCATAATCCGTGAATTGGGAAGGGATGCCCGTTTTCCCTTCTCTCCCGATGCCAGAAGAACGGCTGCCATGCTCGCCGAGAGTCCCATACAGGTCGTGCAGACATCGGGCTTTACATACTCCATGGTATCGAGTATTGCCAGCCCCGCGGAGATACTGCCGCCGGGTGAATTCAGGTACATGAAAATATCCTTGTCCGGATCGTCAGCTTCGAGAAAAAGAAGCTGGGCACAGACGATGTTAGCGATTTGATCGTTAATTTCGCTCCCGATGAACACGATCCTGTCCTTGAGAAGCCGTGAAAAAATGTCGTAGCTTCTCTCACCCGAGCCGGTCTGTTCAATCACATATGGTATGTAGTTCATAAAACGCCTCTCCCCTCGTATATCGAGACTTTTTCTGCCGATTACGCGCTGCCATCACATTCCGCCGATAGAATTGGTACTCTTTTTAACTCGTGATTATGTTGGAAGTTCCCGGTTTCCCGCTGATTGTTTTCTCGGTAATTTCAGCAACCTCCCTCATCCAGGCGTGCGCTTTTTTCTGTACTATTTCATACTTGATGCTGTTGAAACGACCGCTCTTGACGAGTTCACGCCGTACCTCGGCAACTGTTTTGCCGATTTCTCCCGCGATTTGTTCCATACGCTCGCGCACTTCTTCTTGGGAGGCTTCGACTTCCCGCTCCGTGACAATTTTCTGCACTAGCAACATCCGCTGCACTGCCCGAACCGCATCTGACCTACGCTCGGACCTGATAGCGTTCTCATCGAACGGCTTACCGTTCATGCGCCGCGCCGTCTCATCGATCTCCGACTGAATTACCTGTTCGATCATGACATTTGGAACCTCGAACGGATTCTGACTGACAAATTCATTGATAAGATCGGCATCGAGCTTCATATCCGCTCTCATCTCATTCATCCGCACGAGACGGTTGCGCATCTCTTCACGAAGGACGTCCATGCTGTCATAATCGCCGAGCGACCGGGCAAATTCATCGTTCAATTCCGGCAATTTCACTTCAACAATTTCGACGATCTCCACCTCGTACGAGTCAGTAGTACCCGCGAGGTCGGAATTTTCAATAGAATCATCATAGGTGAAACTGACGTTTTTCTTCTCACCCTTCTTCATTCCCACAACCTGTTCATCAAACTCGGGCGACGGTGTGCTTATACCATCCAGCCTGATAACATGTCCATCCATTTTTTCACCGATGATGGGGACCAGGGTACGGTCGAGTTTCTGGAGGTTTATCACCAGTATATCGTTCATTTCGGCACCGCGTTCGACCGGAATACGTTCGGCGCGCATTTCCCGCTCATGTTCCAGAACTTCTCCGACATTCTCGTCGGAAACTTCCTGAACCTCCTTGACAACCTTGAGTCCCTCAAACCCGGACAGATCGATAGCAGGGACCTCCTCGAACGCGACATCGAAGGTGATCGGTTCGCCTGGAAGATAATCAACATTGGAAATCTGCGGCTCGCCAACCGGATTGAATCCCTGTTCCTTAAACACCTCTTCGAGAACACTCGCCATCATTCCCCTGAGCGCTTCTTCCTGCATAACAGCCTTGAATCGCTGCTTGATAATCGACGCAGGCACTTTCCCCTTACGGAAGCCGGGGATTTGCACTTCTTTTTTCAATTTCTCCAGCGTCGTTTCCATTTCGGCATCGAGGCGTTCACTTTCGACTTCGATCTTCAGTGTCTTCTTGCATCCAATCGTTTCTTTGATTTCCACCTGTGGCATAGCAATCTCTCTTCTCATTGATAATAATACCGAACGTATTCGCGACAAAAATAGTGATTCGTTTGGAACATGGTTAGAAATGAGCAGCCGACGGAACATTACGCGGTACCCTTTGAAAAGCCCTTCCAAAAAGTACGCACCGCATCGGGAAAAGAGACCGATTGTTTCAGTGCCGAGTGCTCAAACTATCGTAGGAGCATCAACCAGGGCAGCGGTGGCTGCCGTGTATGGTGCGAAAGGGGGGACTTGAACCCCCATGAGCAGGGCTCACTAGATCCTAAATCTAGCGCGTCTACCAGTTCCGCCACTTTCGCAATAAACACTTAAAGATACGAAAAAAATACTTTTATGTCAATAATCATATCGCCGTATTCTACCCGTTCACCCCTCCCATTTCACGTATAATCTCGATATACATGCGGACGATACAACACCGTGTACGTGACGCTCCTCCGACTTCAGTCATGTTTTTTTCGATCCGACACATCATTCTTCCACTAGCGGCCGTCGTGAAATTGATGTTTCCCGCGGTGAAAAATGCCGCTTTCGCTGCCAAATCCTGCACTGACAGCTCGTTCATAGCCCACGGGGAAGAAACATGGACGACAGCCAGCGCTTAAAGTTATTCCGGGTATGCTGTGTTCGTATCTCGTTTGCGGCAGATAGGTTTCTTACCGCCAGCGTTGTGACATTCGTTAGTTTTACATGGTATCGCGGAAAGATATCGGGAACTCTTTTAGCATACCGTTAGTAAAAATAGCAATGATAATTATTATTAATTGTATTCTAATCCATTTCTCCCGGTGATTATCTAAAAAAAACGTTTACATATCGATATGTTTCATATATTATTAACAAATAGTATACCGATACAATCGATGGTTGTCTAGTACCACATATAACGGAGGTTTCAATGAGTAAACGTAACGACCTGTCACGCGGAGGTATACTGACTACCGGCATCTCTTCCCTGGCGGCCACTGCCATGAGTGCGCAGACCGCTCATGCTGATTACAAGGCGCCCGGGGAGGTCAGAGTACTCGTCCTCGTCGGTGATTACTGGCACAGCAGGATAGTCCAGCAACATCACTGGCACCATGTGCTCAAATCCGCCAACTGGCGGGTTATGTTCGCCCAGTCAAGCCAGTTCGTTACACCCGAGGCACTCTCCAAGACCGATTTGTTCATCTTTGCCCGTTATGCGGGGCCGGATTCGCTCGGCTGGTCAAACGACGAAATCGTTGAGTACCGTCCCACAAGCGCCCCCTTCATGACCGATGAACAGGAAGACGCTATCGTGGACAACGTGATGAACCGCGGTATGGGTTTGATCGCAGTGCATTGTTCGATCTGGAACCCTGAACGAACAAAGTACCTCGACCTTTTGGGTGTAGAAAAGTCGATCATGCATACCAAGGTTCAGCCTGCCCACATCCACGAACTCAACCAGAAACATGTGATAACAAAAGGCCTGAAAGACTTTAATACCGGCGATGACGAAATATTCAACGCCGAGTTGAAACCCGGTCAATCCACCCTCCTGTTCAAGACGAGCGGCGAAGAGCAGAAGATCGATGCCAACGGCGGCTGGTGCAGGAATGCGGGCAAGGGACGGATTGTTGCGCTTTTGCCGGGCCACAATTCGGGGCCGTACATGCAGGAAGCATACAAAAAGATCATGTGGCGGTCCGCACACTGGGCGATGAAGAAGAAACCAGGTTCTGAGGACAACCTCGGTCGGGGTTTCTTCTAGATAAAAACGATTCTTACGTTTGTATTATAAACCGGAAATCACCGAACTAAAACAACACGGAGTCACCTATGAATATACCAGAGAAAACAACACGGAGAACAGCGCTCAAGGCTGGCCTCACGACACTTGCAGCAACCGCTCTCGGTACCAATCCCCTCCACGCCGCCAAGACACTCGGAGAGACGAGAGTTATTTTCCTCGTGGGCGATTACTTTCATAACGGCATCGCTCAGGAACATCACTGGCGTCGCGTTCTGGGATCCACCGGATGGCGTTTGCTGTTCGCACAGGACAGCCAGTTTGTCACGCCCGAAGTCCTGGCAGATGCCGATCTGTTCGTGATGACACGGTACGCCACCGCGACTCAGGATGTCAACGTATCGCCCGGATGGTCGCCGGACGGCATCATTGAATCATGGCCATCTCCGACCGATTTCATGACCAATGCACAGGAAAACGCGATCGTTTCGAACGTCCGCCGTGGAATGGGGCTCCTTTCAATACACTGCTCGATATGGAATTTCGATCGTAGAAAGTACCTCGATCTCCTCGGAGTCGAAAAGCCGATCATGCACACCAAGGTTCAGCCGGCACACATTCAGGAACTCAATCAGGATCATCCCATCACCCGGGGGATAGAGCCATTCGACATCGGCGACGACGAGATATTCAATGCCGAGATGAAGGAGGGCATGTACACACACCTGTTCAACACGACCGGCGAGGAACAGAAGATCAATGCCATCGGCGGCTGGTGCCGTGAGGAGAGCGCAGGACGGATCGTCTCCCTGCTCCCGGGCCATACCCAGTTACCCTACATGACCGGACCATACAAGAAGATTATGTGGCGCTCGGCGCACTGGGCGCTCAGGCGTCCGCTCGAACCAATCGGCGGTGGTTATTGATGACATAAACTAATACGTAAACCATATGTTCACCTAACAACCAACACGTTCAAACAAGGGGAGGTATTCAGCATGTTCTTCCGTAAAAAAACCTCGCGCCGCAATATTATCAAGGCCGGGGCAGCCTCGGCAGCAGCAGCTCTTGTCGGCATCCCCGAAACCCAGGCGGCGATCCGGCCAAAGAAACAAGGGGAAACGAAGGTCGTTTACCTCGGCGGCGATCAGCTCCACAACGGCATGGGACAGCGGCAGGAAATCCGGGGCGTATTAAGTCCGACCGGCTGGAACGCATACTTCACCACCGACGCCCGCTATGTCACGCCTGAGGTTTTGAAAGATACCGATCTTTTGATGATCACCCGGTGGGGCGGTCCCATTGAAGGCTGGTGCCCTGACCCGTTCCAGGAAGGTTCCATGCCAAACGACGGTTACATGTCGGCCGAGCTCGAAGAAGCGATCGTCGATAATGTCAAAAACCGCGGTATGGGTTTCATGTCGCTTCACTGCACCTGCTGGTCCCCCGATTACAACAAGCTCAATGAAATGATGGGAATCAAGGGAATCATGCATGGCGCGGTCCAGACCGTCTTCTTCTACAACATCAACCAGAACCACCCGATCACGAAGGGAATCAAGGAATTCCATCTCGACCTCGACGAGAATTTCGGTGTCGAGCTGGTGAATCCCAAGGCGGTCAAGCTCTTCAATACCTTCGGCGCCCAGGACAAGCGTCAGGACATCGCCGGTTGGACGATGGAGAGCGGCAAAGGACGGGTCGTTGGACTCGTGGCGGGCCATACCTACACGTCATGGCGCAGCAATACCTACCGTGAGCTCTACTGGCGCGGCGCCCACTGGGCGATGAACCGTGAGATTCCTCCGTTCAAGGAGAGCAGGGGATAGACAGGACGAAACACCTTTTTTCATAGCTGTCACATTGTGACCATAATCGATGTGGGCTGCGCATATATACTACTGTGATACATATTACTGGAGATTAACGATGCCTTCCCGTTCAAAAAGCTCCCGTCGCGGCGCTCTACAGGCCGGACTCGCGACGATTTCCTCTGCGTTCCTTGGCTCGAAACATTCCCTCGCGGCATGGAAAGCCCCGGGAGAAACCAGGGTTGTTTTCCTTGTCGGCGACTACTGGCACAATCCCGTTGCCCAGGAGAAAAACTGGCGTGCAGTACTGGGACCGGCGGGTTTTAACCTGCTTTTCGCCCAATCGCCCCAGTTTGTGACACCGGAAGTACTGCGCCAAACAGACCTGTTTGTGGTCGCCAGGTATGCGAAAACGAACACCCTCGGGTGGTCGCCGGAAAGCTTGGTCGCCGAACGCCCGGAAGAAGTTACCTTTTTGACCGAGTGGCGCGAAAACGCCATCATTGAAAATGTGCGGCGCGGCATGGGTCTCCTGGCAGTACATTGCACGATTTGGAACGGAGAACGGCCGAAGTTTATGGATCTGCTCGGAGTTGAAAAACCGTACATGCACACCAAGGTTCAACCGGCAAAACTCCATAAACTAAACAACAGTCATCCCATAACCGAGGGGATCGAACCCTGTACGATTGTCGAAGACGAGATTTTCAGCGCGGATCTGATACCCGGCCGGTCGGATATCCTCTTCAATCTGAAGGGCGAGGAACAGCCGATCGACAAGCCCGGCGGCTGGTGCCACGATTACGGTCGTGGACGGGTGGTCGTGCTTTTGCCAGGACATAATCCGCACCCGTACCATCGAAAATCGTATAAACGTATCATGTGGAATGCGGCACACTGGGCGATGAAAAAAGACATCCCTCCCCATGAATTTGAGGACGGTCGTCCGCCGGAGAAGTCGGTATACTGAAAGGACTTCGGCGAATCACAGACTGATAATGCTGAGCGCTTGACATAATTATCACCGGGCACACGATGATGAGAGTGAAGGTGAAGTGATCGTGGCGGG
>CAYWBT010000095.1:0-11438 GCA_964456585.1 uncultured bacterium | reverse complement strand
CAGAAGGCGCTAACATGCCGTGCTCGCCCGAGGCCATCGCCATATTCAGAGAGCGACAGGTGCTGCATGCTCCCGGAAAAGCGGCAAATGCCGGTGGCGTAGCTGTTTCAGGACTTGAGATGTCTCAGAACAGTATTCGAATGACCTGGACACGAGAAGAAGTCGATGAGCGGTTACGGCAGATCATGAAGAATATTCATGAGAGATGTCTTATGTACGGCCTGGAGGGTAGCTACTGCAACTACTTTAAGGGTGCCAACATCGCCAGTTTCAAGAAAGTAGCGGACGCCATGATTGACCAGGGAATCGTCTGAGGTCTCTGGTCTGTTCCGGCAGGTGATTTTGTTGATATACTTGATTAATCGCGCATTGATTATTTGGTGCGTATTCGAGTGAAAGGGTATGTAATGAAACAGGGGACCATGATACCTGAAAAAATCTCCTTTTTGAAAGAGACAAGCGGGAGTGTTCAGCTTGAACATGTCGAAACCGATGATTTCTCCACGACACAAGGGTTCGAACATATCCTGATTGGCAACCAGCAGGAATGCTCCCTGAACCACGCCGAACAGAAATGGTATGTCTTTCGAGAGGACGGTATCCAAGTTGCCGTCGGCTTCAAACGAACTGCATATGAGGGTGGTGAGGAAATACCGTATGACGGGAGAGAAACATATATCAACAAAATTACCTTCCTTACGGCAAGCGCTCCTGTTCATTCCGCGCTGTTAAGACGAATGATCGCGCGAGCCATATTGGAAGTGAACGATAACCATCTCGTTCTTGTTGTGCCTGAGGACGAGGAGATCGGCACTCTTTTCGAGTCACTGAAATTTACCAGGGTCAACTCCGGAAGGTTCCGGAAGACGTACCATATTTTCTCATTCAACAACAAGCATAACGATTTGAACCAAACTGATATCGCGCTTTCTCGCAGCCGTGAGGAATACGAGGCAAGATTATCGGAACAGGAAGTGCACTATCATGAGCAACTGAGAGATGTTTTTAACTTTGATATTGTTTCGCTGGTAAAACAGGGATGGACGATTTATCGAAGAGATAACCAGGAGTTCCTGTTTGTCATGACTGCGGGTACGAGCTCACGATTCAACCAGCCGGCATTCAAACTCGACGTATTCGATGTGAAAAATCGGGTGTTTGTTGGCTATAACGATATTTATCTTCCCGCCGGCTCGAATACCGCGATCAATGATCTTCCCGTAAAGGATTTTGCCTCGGAATTGCCCGGATTCGTCTCCGTGTATGATGACCGCTGCCGTTGCGATATCGCCCAGGCGGATAGGATTCGATGCAGCTGGTTGAACGGAGACGGTATATGGGTAGGTTTGGAATATCGGAGGGCTGGCATCGGTCAGGCGCTCGAACGAATAGCCGGGGACATCTGCAAATTGGCCTGCGAACATATTTCCGGTGTGCAGGTCTGCGTGAATTTTGATAATCCACAGGCGTACTACTTTCATCTCAAGAACGGGGCGGTTAAAACTACGGAGAACATGTATAACCTTGAGTACTGCCTCGATGATGAAAAACGTCCCCGGATACATATACTGTATGGTGTCTGACACGAGATTCCGGGGACTTCTCCTCGACAGAAAGATGCTTGTACCCGAAAGCAAACCATGATACATTGTACCATGCAACATTCGGGAGTGCCCACCATCTTTCGTGAGAAATATGAATACTTCAGGTACGAATCCCAGCACGGGAATGCCCGCGCTTGATACTGTTCTTCAAAAGATTCTTCCCGGTGACAATATTGTCTGGCAGGTTGATTCCATTGAAGATTATATTCCGTTTGTTCACGCATTGGCCGGCCATATGCGGAGCAACAAAAAGAACTTTGTCTATTTCCGATTTGCCAGTCATTCGGCATTATTATCCGAAAAAAATGGTGTTAAGATATATACCATTGATCCCCTCGTCGGATTCGAAACATTTACCATAGAAATACGCAAGATTGTTCAACAGTACGGGTCGACAGCAAGCTTCGTCTTTGATTGTCTTTCCGATTTGCCGGTCCATTGGTACAGTGATCTCATGCTGGGGAATTTTTTTGTGCTTATTTGTCCGTACATCCTTCAACACGGTTCACTAGCGTATTTTGCCCTCCTTAGATACCACCACTCTTTCCCGGTCGCTACCCGCATCCGCGCAACCACCCAAATACTCATCGATGCATACCGGTATGAGGGTAACATGTATATTCACCCCATCAAGGTAGAACATCGTCATTCACCCACGATGTACTTACCCCATGTCATGCAGGGAGATGATTTTAATCCCGTGACCGATAGTGCAACGATTTCAAAGGTTGTTGTTTCGGTTAAAGGTTATGGGATGAAAGTAACTCCCCGGCTCATAGATGTATGGGATCGTACATTTATTGAGGCGGAATACGGCGTCCAGGAATTCAAACAGGAAAAAGAATCGGGGAAGACGAGCAATCGAACGTTTGAAAAATTGTTGAGAATGGTCATCTCCAACGATGACCGTGTTCTCAGACTGGCAAAGACGTATCTGACCATTGAAGATATCATCGAAATTAAAAAACGGCTGGTCGGTACGGGAAGAATCGGCGGGAAATCGGTGGGAATGCTCATTGCGAGAGCTATCATGAAGCGGAGCAATGAGCGCTGGAACACCCTGCTCGAGATGCACGATTCATTCTATATCGGTTCCGACGTGTACTATACTTTTATTGTACTCAACGATTGCTGGGTGGAGCGCCAGAAACAGCGTGACCCGGAAACTTTTCTTGACGGTACTGATGAAGCGAGAAAAAAAATACTGGCCGGCATCTTCCCGCAGGATAGCATCAACCAATTTGTAGAGATGCTCGATTATTTTGGGCAAACGCCGATCATCGTGAGGTCGAGTAGCCTTCTGGAAGATAATTTTGGAAATGCTTTTTCCGGTAAGTATGAAAGTGTTTTCTGCGTCAACCAGGGAACACCTGATGAGAGGCTCGAAGCTTTTCTGGCCGCGGTGAAACAGGTATATGCCAGTACAATGAGTACGGAAGCCCTGATGTACCGTTACCACAGGGGGCTCCTCGACCGCGATGAGCAAATGGCGCTTCTGGTGCAGCGTGTTTCAGGCGCGGTTTACGGGAATGTCTATCTCCCGCTGGTGGCAGGTGTCGGTTTATCTCATAATCCTTACTCATGGTGTGAAAAGATTGACCCGGAGTCCGGTGTCATCAGATTGGTATGCGGGCTGGGAACCCGTGCGGTCGACCGTCATGACAATGATTACACCCGTGTTGTCGCCCTGAATGCACCTGAGCTTACGCCGGAAGAGAATTTTAATAAGGTTAAAAAATACAGTCAGAAACAGGTGGATGTCCTCAATCTGACCACGAATGAATTGCGGTCGATATACTACAACGAGCTGAAAAAATCAACCATCGGATTCCCGTCGGAAATCGTCAGTTCTCCGGCATCTGAAACCGGTAAAAATGAGACCGACAACGGGAATGTTTCTGCCCAGTCGTGGATACTGACCTTCGAAAAACTCCTGTCGG
Source organism: uncultured bacterium (assembly GCA_964456585.1). GTDB lineage: Bacteria > Latescibacterota > Latescibacteria > Latescibacterales > Latescibacteraceae > Latescibacter. Next base: position 7,894 of record CAYWBT010000095.1, on the reverse strand, counting down.
AAACGACATTCGTGGAGAACATGAGGGATTTACTCAGGACGCTTCAAAATGCTTATGAATACCCGGTTGACACTGAATTCACCGCCAATTTCAAGGAAGGCAGCGGCTACCGTATCAATCTCTTGCAATGCCGCCCGTTGCAGACAGCTGACCGTGGATTCATCGTTGAACCTCCCGATGATATCGATTCGGCACATATCATCATTGACACCAGGAGTGCCATCATCGGGCCAAGTCTCATGGCCGAAATCGGACAGATCATCTATGTTGTGCCCTCGGAATATCAAAGATTGCGGGAACAGGAGAAATATGATGTTGCACGGCTTGTCGGGCGGCTTACCCATCCGAAAGAACGTTTTCATGGATTGCTCATGCTCATCGGGCCCGGACGGTGGGGCACCTCGATGGCATCGCTGGGCGTGCCGGTGACGTTTGCGGAAATCAATACGGTTTCGATTATCGTTGAAGTCATTGAAATGAATGCGAATGTCATCCCCGATGTTTCTCTCGGCACGCACTTCTTTAACGACATAGTCGAGACAAAAATGCTGTACCTTACCGTCTTTCCTCATCAGGAAAACAGTGTGTTTAACCGGAAATTTTTCATGGCATTACCCAACAAACTCCTTGATCTCGTCCCAGGTGCCTCGCGTTTCGCCGATGTTGTCAGGGTAATCGATGCGAATGAACTTCCGGACAGGCAGGACATCATTCTGAACGCCAATCCAGTTCGACAGCGGGCACTCTGTTATATCGAGCGGGCATGATGCCATCATTCAGGTCCAGCCTGATACCTTCCCGGCTACCGTTTCACCCGTCTGAAAAGAAAACGATGTGCCAACAGGCCTCTGCCGCAGGATATTTCAATGAAATGATGGTATGAGGTGCACCGTGACCTTTTTTATCAAGTCCTTGACCATATTGCCGTACGCCTCTTCCGGATCATCGGCATTGAAGAGAACATCACTCCCGGAGAAGACGGTGACATGGGCGACTGTTTTACGTTCCTTTGCCGAGGCGGTCCAGACGGTCGCGCTCCGGCCCGTTTCATAAAGTTTCGCCATGAGGATTGCGTCCACATTCGCCTCCACGCCTAAGGGAGAGATACTATTGGCAATCCGGAGGCATGGTTTTTATCCCGGAGACTTCCAGATCGCCGGTAAAAAGCGCCCCAACATTCTCCGCGAAGTCATGATAGTATCTCCAGTTTCCACTGTTGTCATTCCCCAAGAAATTGAGACAGATAGGTGCGAGCACATCATGTGCATAATGTATACTTCGGCTCTGTAAATAATATACGCATGTCACCAGTTCGGTAAGTGAAAAAATAACGTGGGACAGACCCTCAAATGTAATTTTTTCCGCAGAGGTATCAACTGTATTGTCCGGGCGAGAACGGTTAATAGGGAGTGCACGATATCGGTTAATTATTGTGAAGCATTCGGTAGAATCTTTTAACAAATAATTCATAATAAACAGTGAGCAATTAGAAAATGGGGAAAAAAGTATTGACTTTGGTTTTCAATTATACCAATCTTAATAATAAGAATCCACCGCAGCATTTTTCTTGCTATCGTCATATCATGTAGGTTTTCATGAAGACTCTGCTGAAGTATGGGACGATTTTTTTTGCCCTCTTTTTTCTTCTAGGGAATGTTCACGCTCAGAATAGTCTTGATGTACATAAACTTACCGATGATGACTGGCTTCAGATGTCGACTGAGGAACGTTTGCGGGCGCTCAATGCTTCGAACAACCATGCGCGGGACAAAACGTTTGTCGGTGATTTCGGCATGAATTACGACAGCTACCGGCAGTGGGGATATGATTATTATGAGATGGAAGATCGTTACGAGAACTATGCCTTTCGAGGCTTCGAGAATTACAATGTCATCGAGGACCGTCGTCAGAAATGGTACTACAACCAGTTCGGCGACAGGCTCACAAAAATGACATCGGGTGGCTCCATCTGGTACGAGAGCATAAACGATGATGGTACCACATCTATTAGTAATCCTTCCGGCTATATCAATTCACGCCTGAGGTATGATGGTGTCTGGGCTGCGCGGGAATCGACCGATGACTGGGCGGTATCCGCCGTTGGCGCCGGTGCCCTGCGAACGAAGTTGACGCCCCTGACGGTCAGTATCCCCAATATGACCGGCATGAAGGTGGATTTTCAATCCGCGAATTACCGGGCGAGCTTCATCAACTCAAATGTCTTTTCACGGTTGAGTAATTCAATCATTCTGCGGGGTGCCCAGTTCAAGAGGAAATTCGGGGCGCTGACACTGGGTGCCACCTATGCAAACATGTATTCGGTTATGGAATCACGCGATAACGGGAATGACTTGCGGGGTACGGTTAATTCTATCTCACCGACGCCGATCATCTATGCAGTCAGGATAGTCGATGATTCGCCGCACGATGGTGACGGGCCGATCGTACATGAGGTGAAACTTCTGGTGGACGGCACCTATCGACCAGACATCCAACCGACCGTAATCAAGGACGATCTGCGTCGTGAGCTGGTGACTGCGGTCAATAGTAAATCCCAGCAGGAATATCTCGAGAGCAATTCTACTTCGAGAGGATCATCATTCGATCAGATGTCCCTGTTAGAGCGCATTCCCAAGTATCTTGATTACCTGTACATGCATGACTACAGTAGCGGCTGGAATTCGAAAACGTTAACCGATAATTTCGATGTCGAGAAGGGGGAAACGTATTATACGATTGTTGATCCCGGTTTTAAACCACTCCAGGTGAGCGGAAATGAATATGTTGTATATCTTTTCGACCTCGGGAGCATCACTAATAAAGTCAAGCGCGTTGCAGTCGATGTTACCGTGGAGAACGATTACCGTATCCAGACGTCCCAGATATATACGACTAAACCCGACGGGGGCCATGATAACATCGGGGAAAATTTCCAGCATTATAATGCACAGTACTGGGCGACGATGGCGCAGGCCGATGGCAATGTCAAGGACGGTTCGAATCTCCGGACGGTGCGGGTCGATTTCGGCAATGAAGTAGCCAATACGATCTACGGATTCGATCTGGCCTTCAATCATTTAGGGTTCAAGGTAAACGGCGAATTTGTTACGAACTATCATTGCTACATGTTTGCCGAAGGAGTTCCCGGTGCCGGGTACCCTTCGGTGCAAACTCAGGACATCACCCCCATGAAAGGACACCGTTCCTCACAGATGGATCACGCGTATTATTTCACTCTGCAGAAGGACTGGAAGCGCTTTGGCTTTGCCGGGGAAGTTTTCAAGATGGGGAAATTTTACCGCCCGTCGATGAATGTCAATTTTCCCGTAGATAAAGTCGAATATAACTATACCCTGAACAGTCGAAACAATACCATGCAGTTTTCGATGATCGAAGACAACGACGACGATGACCAGTATGCGGACACTTTGTTCGATGTTGAAAAGAGCATGGGATACGGTTTGCAAACCACCATGGACCCGGATGGCGTTTTTCCCGGCAACGACCTGGACCACGACAGCTATCCGGACAATGAAAAAAACAGCAACGGCATACCTGACTACAATGAGCCATTCCTCATGTTCGATACCGATCCCGACGAGTATATTTTCGGGGATGATTTCAACAACAATACCATCCCCGATTTCCGCGAGGACGATATGAAGTACGATACCCCCTACGATCTCGACCGGAAGGGGCGCCATGTTTACCTGCGATTTACCCCGCAGAAAAACTTCGATGTTATGCTGGGTTCATTCCGCACGCGGGGAATAGGGCTTGACACCAGGACCGATGACGATTACCTCAAGCTGAATTTCACCTATGACGTCTACAGCATCGGCAACATTGTCGCCGAGTATCGGTATGAGAAAATTCAGGACAACATCCAGGATTCATTTGTTGTCGTGCCCAATATTCAGGTTGGCAGAGCCGCGTTGATCGGCGGCGGGGCACGCTATACGAGGGATTTTTACTACGATGAAATCGAATACCGGAACTCGAAGGTCAACAAGGTATTTCTGAATTTCAAGCTCAGGCCCATTCCTTCAGTCATCCTGGAAAACCATGTGAAGTACGAGAGAAATCATCAGATCGAAGGAATCATGTACGATAATACGTTTCAGGCAGATGATGTCCTCTCGACATTTGCCATGGTGAACAAGTTTGTCTACACACGGACGTGGCGAAACTGGACCTTCTCACCCGGAGTGAAATTCCGGTTCTATAAGAAAGGCCGCTCGGCATCTCTCAATCCCCTCGATCACTACCTGATGCGGATACCGGTCGTGTATCTGAAGTACCGGATTTCGAATTCGACCACGCTCACGTACGGTCTTCAGGGTTTCAGGGGTTTCGAATTGCAGTACAAGGATTATATTCAGGATCACAACGATTTACGCAAGGTTAATTATTTACTTCAGATCGAGAACCGAACGCGGTATTTCGGTTTTGATGTGTGGGGTGGTTTTGGCTATAAAATGGAAAAGGTCATGTTCGACAAGGATTATCGAAAGTTTGAGGAATATAAGACTTCGACATTCTTCGTACAAATGTGGTTAGGCTATTGAACGTGCTAATTAACTGAACTGTTTACGGGGAAAAAGGTAGGTGATTCAGATGGCGGTAGAGTATCAGGCGAACAGGTTTCATGGTCCTTCCGATATGATCGATATGGAAAAACTCGAACGGGAAACCCAGAAATTGTTGTTTTTAGGGCTCGTGGTTGCCGTTTCTTTCCATGCCGCTATAGGATCGTACTTCATGTTCAGGAAGACTGAGGTGAGGGTTGTAAGGCCGCCGACCATGGAGCTCGTTATCCGTCGACCCCGGATGACAAAGCCTTTTGAGTTCAGAAAAGAGCGAATCAAACAGAGAGAATATAAGAAAAAGAATATTGTGCAACGGCAGCCAACCGCTGATATTAAAACAAAATCTCTCCAGGCCGACCTCATGGGAACTGTTGCCTCCTACGATATTCAATCGGAGATGACCATCGATTCGGAAGCCGTTACGTTCATTCCGGAAGGGCTCGCTATCGAAATGACCTCGACGCGCGAACCGGAAAAACAGATCTCGATGAAGGAGGAAATGATATCGCTCGACGATCTCGATACCGGCCAGTACAAGGCGATGGTTATCCAGGACCCGAACGACAAGCAGAATATCAAGGGTTTTATTTACATTGCCACGCTCTGGGGGGCCCAGCTTGAACCCGCGCACAAGCGTGCGGTCATCAATCTTTCCGATGCGGTAAACCGTTATACAAATATCAAGTCAAAGGTTGACAAGCACCTCTTTGTTGATTCCCGGAAAATGTTCGAGACACCGTTTGTCTATCTTTGTGTCAACGAGGGATTTGAATTAACCGGCATCGAAGCGGAAAATTTTGGTACGTACCTCCGCAAGGGCGGCTTCGCTGTTCTGGACAATGGTACCCCGGAACGTGAATACGGCGCCGCCGAGGCATCTTTGCGCCAGATGTTTCGGGACGCCTTGGGGAACGATGCAAAGTTCCTCCCTGTTCCGACCAACCACCCGGTCTACCACTGCTTTTTCGATTTCAACGATGGGCCGCCCCAAGGATCGGAGGTTGACTTTACCGTCGTGACAACAATAGGTGAAATGCGCGGGTACCGCAACCAGGTTACCCTCTCGAAACAGGTGTTTTATCTGGAGGGTATCATGCTTGATGACAGGCTTGTCGCTGTCTATTCCAACAAAGGCTACGGGAAGAAGTGGGCAGCGCCGGGGAACAATGAACCCCAGCTTAAAATGGGAGTGAACATGGTCGTCTTCGCACTGACCCAGGAGGGCAGCATCGCCCAGCAGAAGATGGATTTTTTCTCCTCCGCTCAGTGATGAATACCGGAAGCGCATTGTCGGTACTCGGCCGTTATTTCATACCGCTTTTTGTGAATTTGTTTTTCCCTGCTTACAAGAAACTTTCGGGAATCTGGTTTTCCCCTCGAACCTCTCAGGACGATCGGAGTCTTTGAGCTCAATCATAGGGCAATTCACCTGTATTTTATACCATCATGCCATATCACAGGAGTAGGAAACATGAAGAAATACTATTATCTACAATGTACGTTCGTTACCCTACTGGTCACGGTGCTTTTTGGTGTTGCCGAAACCGTGCCGGTGCATGCTGAAAGCGGATCTTCCGGGGAACGAGACACCTCGGCAGCCAGTATGAAGCTCTGGTACCGTGAGCCTCCTTCAGGGTGGGATGGCGATCTATGGAAATCTCCGGTTGTTGCTGATCACTCACCCGACAATCCCTGGTTTCAGGCGCTGCCGATCGGTAACGGACGGCTTGGGGCCATGGTGTACGGCGGCACTGAGAACGAACGGATCCAGCTGAATGAAGATACCCTCTGGGGTGGCGGTCCGATCGACCGGAATAATCCCGAGGCCCTCAGGGTACTGCCCGAGGTTCGGCGGCTCATCTTCGCGGGGAAAAACGCTGAGGCTGCGCGTCTCGCGCAGACCACTATGATGGGCATCCCCAAACGTACCATGTCGTACCAGACACTCGGCGATTTGCGCCTGACGTTCCCCGGACAGAAATCGGTCGGGGACTACCGCCGTGAACTCGATCTCGTGACGGGTATCGCGCAGGTGCGGTATGTCTCTGACGGCGCGGTATTTACCCGTGAGGTATTCGCCAGTGCTCCCGATCAGGTTATTATCGTGCGCATCGAGTGTGATAAACCGGGAAAGATCGCCTGCGGTGTCACGATAGACCGTCAACGTGATTTCAATACCTGGACTGAAGGGAACGATTGCTTGGTGTTCCGCGGCACCATGATGAAATTCGAGGCGCGGGTGCTCGTTCGGGCGGACAATGGTACGGTGACCTCGGCGGGGAGCAGTCTGCGAGTGAAAGACGCCGATGCGGTGACAATCATTCTGGCGGCGGCCACGAGTTTTCAAAATCCCCGTGACCAGGGCGCCTCGCCGGCCGCCCGATGCAGGGATTACCTGGAACGGGTTGCGGGGAAATCCTATGACGATCTTCGCGCAGACCATGTTGAAGACCACCGGCGGCTTTTTGGGCGGGTGGAACTCGATCTTGGCACGGCCGAAACCTCCTCGCTACCCATTGACGAGCGGATCACGGCGGTCAGGAACGGTGCCGATGACCCGCATTTAGTTGCCCTCCTGTTCCAGTACGGACGATACCTCATGATGGCGAGCTCGCGGCCGGGGTGCCAGCCTGCCGGTCTCCAGGCCATCTGGAACGAGAGCATCGAACCAACGTGGTACAGTGCGGTCTGGCTCAACATGAATACGGAAATGAACTACTGGCTGGCCGAGGTTGCCAACCTTCCCGAGTGTCACCTGCCCCTGTTCGACGTGATGGATAACCTGGCCGATCTGGGGGAGAAAACGGCACAGATTCACTACGGTGCCCGCGGCTGGGTCGCCCATATCATGACCGACCTCTGGGGCGTGTCGACTCCCATGCTCGGAATACACGGCGTTTGGCCGATGGGAGCGGGATGGCTCTGCCAGCATCCCTGGGAACACTACCAGTTCAGCGGCGATATGACGTTCTTGAAATACCATGCCTATCCCCTCATGAAGGGTGCGGCCCGCTTTCTGCTCGACTTTCTCGTGGAAGCCCCCGCGGGATCGCCCATGGCAGGAAAATTGGTCACCAATCCCTCCTATTCGCCGGAAAACACCTTCATCAAGCCTGATGGCACCCGTCACTCTATCAGCTACGGTGTCACGATGGACCTCATGATTATCCACGATCTCTTCACCAACTGCATCGAGGCAATCGATACCCTCGGTCCCGGATTTGATACGGTATTCCGAGCGGAACTCATATCGGCGCTCGACCGCCTTGCCCCGGTGCAGGTGAGCGAAAAAACGGGTGGAATAC
>CAYWBT010000094.1:0-11449 GCA_964456585.1 uncultured bacterium | reverse complement strand
AAAAGGGGTCAGCCTTTCATAAAGACAGCGATACCCACCAAACTACCTACCTACCTACCATGAAACCCACCATAACTGGCCCCTTTTTTTATCCTGACAGGAAAGAGGCAAGCTGTTTGACCTGATACATCCTTCTCAATGGCATATATAAGGCGAATTAACATTTTTCGGTGTTGGCATGCCCGGGATACTTGTCTACGGCTGGTTAAACCTACCATTCAGCGTTTTCCAGGTGCGCCGCCCTGAGGCTAACGTTTTCATGATGCTATCGAGGTATAAATAATCCTCGCGGACGGGGACGTTCCAAACAGTCGAGTAACTCACCGCCGCCAGGCGCCTTCAGCCGCTCCTGCGGGTAAATTTACTGCCAACCACCGCAATGAGATACCCGAGCCAGATGTATCCGGAAAAGTTTTGAAACGTATGCCACCAATAGCCAGCACTGTTTGACGGTTCTGCGGATGCCAGGCCCAATGTGGTCATGGTAACGAAACTCAGGTAAAATGGCTGCCATAATCGTGTTTGAGGTTCTCCCTGATAGGAAAATCGCGGGTCAATAAAATCAAGTGAATTTGTAAGTATATTCGGAAAACATGACAGGCTGACAAAATCCGCATACACAAAGCCGAAAGCCACACTAAGTATAAATGTCCAGAAAAGAATAAGTTTGATACTCCGTCCGCAGTTTGACGACCAAAGCCAGAAAGGATACATAATCGAATGTTTTCCCGCAAATCTGTCAAGATATTGTTCGTCGAGTAAATCCCGATAGAGCACAGGATCGGAATCCAACCTGACCTGTTTTATTTCCGCGCCCGCAAGGTTTGTGGGCTCCAGGGCATCATCGGAGAATTTGTTTAATATATCATCAATCTTTTTCGAAAAGCGGGTGATCGTATAACCAATGATATACTTTTTAATACGTCGGAGTACATCTATTGTTCTCCACAAGAATGTTTTCAATTGAAAATGGGTGTCGATTAGATCAGCGCCTTTAAGATGCGCATATCCGAGGTCAGCGTGTTCAAGGTGGGCTTCAATAAGTTCAGCGCCTTCAAGATGGGCTCCCCTTAAGTCAGCATGTTCAAGGTGAGCTTCGTTGAGTTTTGCGTTTTCAAGGCATGCCTGTGTGAGGGAAGAGTTTTTAAGGTAAGTCTTATTGAGTATTGCATTTTTAAGGTGTGCCGCACTGAGGTCTGCCTTTTCGATGTAAGCATTTTCGAAGTTTGTGTATTCAAGATGCGCAAAACTAAAGTCAACGTAATTAAGGCATGCTAGTTTAAGTTTAGCGTAGTCAAGGTGGGCATTAAAGAAGTGAGCCCTTTCAAGGTTGGCTTGCCTGAGGTTAGCATAGTCAAGACGCTCTTCTGAAAAATCAATGCCCCGAAGGTCAGCAACGGTACCTTCAAGCTCGTGGACACCGGTGAAATTTTTCCAGGGAAATACCTGTCCAGAATCCTCGATGGTAAGATTTAAAAAATCAACAGTATGTCCTGTTTCCTTATTCTGTAATTGCCGTATAATCTCCGCCCTGAATTTTTGTCCGACCGGTGTTTCCCACCGCTCCCGAAGTTCTTCAATCGTCAGTTTTCCTTCTGCGTCCGCCATTGCGATACCCTCTCAAACAAGGTATGTCTCTGTACGTTTCCGCTCGTGTACGCGGTCACAACATTCCTGGCATGTTCTGGTTATAAGTACGGTGTGATGTTACCCGGGTGCAACAATTATTTTCTATACACCTAGCGGTCGTACTACCCATAATGACGACAAAAGAGAATAATGTTGTTTCTCGTGGATGAACAGGATATTTTGAATGGTAGTGCAGTACGATACGAATTGATTAACTCCCCTCGTTTTGCCGGGGGAACTATCATGTTAACCGAATTACCAAGGATACCCGTATGAAACGACGCCATTTTCTGAAACAAGCAGTTCCCGCTGTCTCTCTGATACCGGTCATGGGGTGTGCCTCGCGCTCTAAAAATCATCGGGCCAAACAGGTGCTTCCCGCCGGTGACATAGAGAAACGGGCATTGGGAACGACCGGGATAGACGTATCACGTTTGGGATTCGGTTCCCATCTCGACTGGAACAAGCTGGGTGACCAGAAAAACCGTGACCGGCTCATCCGTCTTGGATATGAGGCGGGAATCAATCTGTTCGATGTCTACAACCGTGAGCCATATGAACAGTACATCCCGATGGGGAACACCGTACGGGATTTCCGGAAAGACATCGTTATTTCTTTGTATGGCAAGCCTGATCCCTCACAGATACAGGCAGATTTCGATAACACGCTGGACGTTTTCCATACCGATTATATTGACCTCTACCGATTCTACCCGATAAATGATGAATCGATCACTATTGCAGAGAAGAACCGTCAGGCAGGTAAACTACGCGCGATCGGTGTCGCTTCACATGAAATGGAGCAACTTGATCACTATCTCGACCGATATGGTGAAACGCTGGATTACGTGCTCCTCGTGTATAATTTCCACCATAACAAGGCGGTACCCGAGAAAAATGCCGAACCACATGATTATACCGACTTTTTTGCCCGATGCGATGCTTTGAAGATCGGGATACTCGCGATGAAACCGATGGGCAGCGATAATATGATTAAACTTGCCCGGGAACGAGGCTACTTCAAGCGGGATGATGTAAATATCACCCACGCAATGCTGAGTTACGTTTTCTCGGAAGAACGAATCGCATCAGCGCTGAGTGCGATGAATACATTTTCAGAGCTTGCATCAAATCTTGAGGCTGTTCACGATCCAGTCCTCAGAGACCATGAACGTGAGAGACTCAAACAATTATCAGTGGAAGCTTCCTCGACACAGGGTGCATATCTCCCGGACTATTATAAATGGCTCGAAAACTGGTCTGTTCCCGGTGTTGGAATCCATGACATAAAGCAAGCGTAGCTATGAGTGGAGCTGTATTGGCTTGCAATATGGCTTTTGAGGCAAAGTATCAGACGAGGTTAGTATTTATGCACAAAACTTTTTGATAGGCTGCTGTAAACGCAAAAAAAATCAACAAGTATGTTGGGGCTGGTGTCGGGTATAAAAGAGGGCAAAAAAAAGGACCTATGAACAATCATAAATCCTTGTTTATTATATGGCGGGGTAGACGAGACTCGAACTCGCGACCCTCGGCGTGACAGGCCGATACTCTAAACCAATCTGAGCTACTACCCCGCATATTTCCAAGATTTTAAAAATACAAAGTATCGAGTACAAAGTCAACAGAAAAAAGACGGATATGCATGAATAATTTACTAGAAGTCGGGCCCGATTGATAAGCATATCATCGGTTTATTGCCTTTTGTATCGAGATTTGTCCGCCAGGCTGAATCGAGTCTGACTACCGCGAAACCGAGGTTCATACGTACGCCGAAACCCCAACTCATCTTTATATCGTCCAGGCGGAACGATCCTTCGTCAGAACGTCCCCCGCCATGGAACGTTTTGTCCAGGTACACCTTCCCGTCTTTTTCTTCGTATTTTTCCCAGGCTGAGCCGATATCGGTAAAGAGAGTCCCGGAAATATTGCCTATGGCGAGGGGAATCGGCCAGCCAAAAACGAGGTACTGGATAAAGGGGAAACGGAATTCAAAATTTGCGAGAAAATACTTACGCCCATACTCCTCGTAGTATCTGTAGCCGCGAAGCGGTGAAGGAAAGCGTGCAAAGAAAATATCCTGGCGCATTTCCATATAACTCGGGATCGAGGCAATTTTTGCATTGAGCCAGTTATCGGTACCGCCGAGGAAGAACATCCGGGGACTCTCGCCAAAACTTGCGCCGCCGCTGAAACGGGTAACAATATTATATTTTCTCCCGAACCTGAAATACTTACGAAAGTCCGCTTCAAAAGTGGTGTAGGACATGTTGTTGAATGGTAATGAAGGGCTGTACTCGGCATTCAACTTATAGCGAACGCCGTTGGCAGGTCCGGTATAGCTCCAGAGGGTGGTATCCTTCACGTAATTAGCATCGATGGTCATAGAACGAACGCCATCGAGCTTCTGGGATTCATACATTGCGTAAGGGTAACCATAGTAACCCCCGTACGATACATAGCGTGATACCGAATAGGCGTCACGTTCTATGTTCAAAATATTCAAGCCGAGGTCGAGCCGGGTAAATTTACTGAAAGGACGTGATGCGAAAACTGAGCCGCCGTACACGCGGTCACTAAAGATGTTCCAATTGTATGAGCGGTAGTACGTTTTGTAATGAAAGAGACTGACACCGTAATTGGTCTGTTTTTTAAGATAGTAGTATGAGGTGAAAATGGTGCTTTCTTCAAGCGAGTAGAAGAGATTCCCGGCGACGTTGATTCGATGATTACCCATAACATCGGAGAGAGAGAGCTGACCCATGCCGCCAAAACCCATGAATGTATTGTAACTCGCAAATGCATTAAACATGTCGGGGGAAAATTTAATTTTGTAGGGCTTTGGCGCTATCATGGCGGTCGCGATCTGTTGGCCATCACCGCGGTTTTCGAGGATGACAGCGGAACTGTCAATTTTAGTTTCGGCGTAGGTGCCATAGGTTTTACTCCGGTATGCAGTCGGAGAGATATCTTCACTCCTTATTTCACGTTTCAGGGGACGCTTGAGCAGGTAGATATCCCAACCGCCTTCACCGAAGCTGGAAAACGCGATTTTCGTACCGTCGGGAGACCAGGAGGGGGACGAGGCACCGGTCAGGAGGTTGGTCAGAGGTTGTACCGTCATGTTTTCTATATCAACATTATACAGGTTGGATATTCCGTTCCGGTTGGACGAAAAGACAATCTTGCTGCCGTCGGGCGCCCAATCAGGATACCGGTCATCGTACGGATTGTCGGTCAACCGCGTTATCCCGGTACCGTCAGCATTCATGAAAAATATGTCGTAGGCGCCGTTAATCTCATTCAGGCGGTAGTCATAGGGCAGATCAGCCCGGTCGGAACTGAAGGCAATTTTTGAGCCATCGGGGCTCCATCGGGGATTGAACTCGTCGAAGAAATCGTTTGTCAGGCGGGTGTAGGATTCGGTTTCAATATCCACGGTGAACAGATCGAGTTTCCCCTCCTTGATACCACAGAACAGGATTGTTCGCCCGTCGGGGGACCAATCGGGAGAAAATATCGCGTCCATGTCCGGTTTGATAATTTTATTGAAGCCCTTGTCATCCACGCTGCCGATATTGATGGCATCTCGTTCGCCTGCCTTCGTTGAGAAGGCAACCATGGTACCATCGGGCGACCATGTCAAGCCGCCGCGGATCCAGTGCATTTCTTCAAAATCATCGCTTTTTTCACCCTTGATAACCGTGCCGAGCAATCGGCCGTCAATGGCGCTCATCACCATGACTTCCTTGTAATCGTTCCGGTCAGTCAAAAAGGCGATTTTGTCACCGGTTGGATTGAACGATGGGTGCACGTTCAGATAGTTCTCCAGTTTACGGTGATTGGTGAGCCGTGTTGCAAAATCCTCGGGCATCTCGCGGTCCTTGACATCCGGCCAGTGGTCGGCGCGGAGTTGTCTGTGCCATTCCTTGGAGAGGTCTTCGAGGCCCTTACCAAACACATCCTTGTACGATTTTTCAACGTTCTTGGTTATCTTGATGGATCGGAGTACTTCACCGGCCATCCACTTCTCGGACGTTCCGTACTTTTCCTGGAGATACTTGAAGAACGATTCACCGCCCTTATAGACGAGATACCCGCCATAAATCTGTTGGATAGGCGGGAGATAGCCGGTGATAATACCGTCACGGATGATCATGTCGGCTTCGGAACTCCAATACTCGCTCTCGTGTTCCGCGAGTCCCTCGGCGAACCAGAGGGGTACCTGGAACATATAGCCGCGTCCCATGATCGATTCTATGGCACCGCCGTAGAGCATATCGAACATGAGGGCGTGGGTAAGTTCGTGATGTATGACATGCCGTAACTTAAAGAGGGAGCCTTCCCAGGGAATAACCACACGGTTTTTGAATAATTCGGTGAATCCGCCCGTTCCCTCCTCGAGGATTTCAAGAATAACATTGGTCTGGCTGAAGTCGTTGTGAGAATTATACACGAGTATCGGTATACGGCGCTGGGGCGAATAATTCCAGTGTGAGGAAAGGATTTTATACGAATCCTCTGCTATGACCGCGGTGATGTTAGCAACTTCGTATCCACCCTTCGTGTAGTAGATGTCAAAATTTTCAGTCGGGATAAAATTCCACTTGAAGGGAGTGTAGTTGATCTTGTTTTTACCAAAATATTGCTGGGCATGAACAGAGTTCCCCGAAAGAAAAATCAGTGTCGCAACCAGCGCAATTGTCTTGATAGGTACAAGATATTTTTTCACGTTTAAAAACTCCATGAGTAGTTGGCCGTCAAACCTTCTTCTATAACCTTCACCCGGAGTACCGAGAGTTGTTCGTTGTGTTTCCCGGCAATGTTCGCGGCATTCAATCCGGAAAGGAAATGGTTGAGTATTACTCCGGCGATGCAGTACTTGGTGTAATTCTTATAATCGAGTTCACGTTCACGCAGAAGCAGGAAGTGTGCGCGGTTGCGACCAGATTCCCACTCCCAGGTCAAATCGCCGGAGAAGAGAATTGGATGTCCGTTGGCCTGCAACTGATACTGGTTGGATTCAAACGATGAGTCAAATGACCCCAGCGCCGTCAGGAACGAAGATCCACGATCCTCAGGATTCACTCCCGAATAACGTGCTGCATACGAGAGATAGTCCTGCCGGTATGAATTTTTTATCACGGTCGAATAATAGTAGCCGCCCCAGATTGCGAGTTCCGCCGTTATGAAAAGTTTTGCACTCCCGGGAGATCCCGCATAATACTGGCCGAGACCGGGAATCGCACATGACAGAAGAAACGCCGTCATACGGTCGTTACGTTCTGCTGTAAGACCGGTGTTGGAAGCGGCACCCATAGTTATCAGCATATATAGCACTACAAATATAACTACTTTTTTCAAAACATACCTCAGAATATTTTAGAAAGCATAATCATGGGCACATCGTTATCAATGATATGTTTCTGGACCAATCTGACCCTGACCATACTCAGGTCTGATTCGATTCTCTTATTATAATGGTAGGCAAGCCGTGCCGCATCGATAGCGGAGAATATCCTGTTGGCCATCATGATGTAAATACCCCGCTGGGCTGCTTTCAGCTTGTCGTTTGAATCGCCGCGCATGCTCATGTATTTCATGCGGAGGGGTGAATCAATCAACTGAAGATCTTCCGTGTAATTAAACGTTGGATTGCCCTCGTTATCGACGAGCGAGGGATTATGGTCGACAATATCCTCCCAGCCGTAGACGAACTGACCGTATTTACCGATCATCTCGTAGTACTGCTGGGTTTTTGTCGAGGGCAGGTTATGGTATGATTCATAGCCACCGGTCTTTGTTTTTTCTTCAATCAGTTCCTTTATTTTGGTGAAATTTTCAGGGCCGATGTTATCGGGAACCTTGTATTCCTGCTTCAGCCATTCCCAGTAGGTGTACTTCTCGTTGTAGACTGGTGTGCCGGAATTTTCCGGATCCTCGACATAATAGGTCCAGTACCGGTCGGCAAACTTCTGGTACTGATCCTCGATGTCTTTGCCTTCACGGTTATTCGTAAGATACATCCACCATGCCAATCCCTCGACACCGAGGAAAACGAAACCGCGTTTCGAACCGACATATGCCTCACCAAGACCGGGAAAGATAAAAGAGAGGAAGAACGCCTTGCGCGGGCTCTTGAGCTTTTTCTGGACGGTAGCATCTTCATCCTTGCGACCGAACGGCCATATAGCCGGTGTTACCGGCAGGTTCTCGGCCGCTTCGCTGGAAAAGGTATCGGAAAGGAAGCTGTCGCCTAGGTTGGGGAAAGAGGGATAATACCGTTCGGCGTCGAAAGCAAGAGATACCGGCTTCTCGGCACCCGAACCAGCAGTGGGAATGGCTGCAAGTATCAGTGATAGAACAAAAAATATACTTTTTCTCATGCGATGCTCCTTGTTACTGATTAAATCCGAATAATACGTTGAAGTAAAATTTCCATGGTTTTTGATCATCCTTTTTCCAGTAGATCGTCGAGTTTTCTTCGTCGTAGTGCCTGACCCATGTATGATCGGGTCCGTAGGCGGCCGCCACCTCGATCATGGTCGGGAAGTTGTAGAATGAGATGGCATCCAACCGCAGCTCAACACCGCAGTCACGCTTGAATCCCTTAGTCGACCAGTTCAGGCTCTGCTTGTTCCATGCTTTCCCGATGTCGCCGAACACACCCATATAGAGATGGTTGAAATACATCGTGATGAAACGTTTGCGAATATCATAGAAGACCGGGAAACGATAGAGCACCTGTCCCATGATGTTTTTTCTTCCGCTCATGCTGTAGAACGTATAGCCGCGCATCTGGTAGGGACCCCCGAGTTGCGTTTCGTAGAAATTGTCAACTTGGGAGTCGATCATGCAGACCTGTGTCCGGAGGTTGAGGGTATGCTTTTTCGTCTTCGGCACTGCTATCCGTTCCACAAGGTTCAGGTAATACCGATTATAGGGGTACCTTTTGTATTTTTCCCGCATAAATCCAACGTATTCAAATTCATCGAGGAAGAAATCGAGGAATCGGTCGTAGCGGACGGTTATTTTCCTGCCGCCGCGAGGATTGATCACCTCATCCCGGGCCCGGATGAACCTATCCTGTTGATACATCAGAGCGACATCGAATCCCTGGGAATAGGTATAGTAGGGTTTATGGACCTGCCCGCCGGTCAGGTAGTGGGTATATTCAACTTTTGCGTTGTACCTGCTGTAGATGAGACGTCCCTCGAAGGTGTGCTTGTCCCGGTACCGGTACCGCATGCCGAAGTCAATCTCATTCAGATCGTACACTCGTTTCCGGATAACAGAACCGTACTCTTCCATGTAGTTCTCGTTCCGGTCAACGCTCCGGGTTTGACGATACATTTCGACAAAGACGGTCGGTACAAATTTACGGTATTCAAACAGGGCGAAAAGGTCGGTATCCTTGTTTGTCGGCGACAGGGCGCCGCCGAAGAAAAAATTCCCCTGGTCGGTGACCTCGCTCTTCATGAGATAGGTGCCGATTTTCATGTTGCCGCGATCGTTTACCAGTCGCGGTGAGATGGAAAAGTCGAGCGTTCTCATGTCGTGTTTTTTGGAATCGCCGGCGGCAAAATCCCGGAAATCTTCATCGGGAGTATCCCGGAAGTCACGATGGAAAATACTGCTGTCCGCAACAGGCTCTTCATCATCGGGATTCAGCAGCCTGATCTCGTAACCATCGGGACCGTAATATGAATAAGCGAGCGTCGTATCGAGCGGCGAAGGAGCGGGGGTGAAGGCACCACCGATCACGTTGGTAACACGAAAGACCCGGCCGTCAGCAAGGTTCAGCCGGTAGATATTCGGTATTTCGGTGATGTCGGAGGAGAAGAAGAGTGATTTTCCATCAGACGACCAGGCAGGATCACGATCCTGTCCCTCAGAGGAAACGAGATACCTGAAACCGCTTCCGTCACGGTTGATCACCGCGATGTGAACGCCGTTCTTCTGCTGAAGCCCGAAGGCAATTCGCTCCTCGTCCGGCGACCACCGCGGCCGGTATATCTGTGTGCCGTCATCGAAAAATGTGATTTGTTTCTGAAAATTGTCATCCCTGTTCAACACAAAAAGATTATTGAGTCCGTTACCGTTTTTCACGAAAACCAGCGAACCAAGATCAGGCGAAAGATCTGGATAGGTACCCCGCAGATTGTGGGTAATACGCGTTTTTTTGCCGGTACGCGGATTTTCCGTGTTGATGACGTACCGGTACATATCCCACCAGTGCGAACCGTGCTTGTCGGATGGCATGCGGCGGTTATAGAGGATGTTCCACTCGTCGAGCCATACCGGAGACGACTGAATTCCGGGAGCGACCGCAATATCGAAAGCTCCCTTCGATTCTGCCCTGAGGGCTTCAATTTCTTCGGGATCCTTCATTTCGGCAAGTTCTTTATCGAGCTTTTTCCGCTGTTTCTTTTCCTGTTTACCCTTGCCTTTCCACTGCCAGCCGTCCGGCGAAAGATTGGCGATGAAACATGCCCTGATGCTATAGTCCTGGCCTTTGTTCGACAGGTATGCCAGCTTCGAACCGTCCGGCGACCAGGTCGGAAAACCGTTGAGAAATCCACCTTTGCGGAAGATCGTCCCCTCTTTCAGTTCACCGAGGTTCTCCCGCACCTCTTTGTATTTCGTAAGCAGGGAGGATTTCCATTGCTGGTAAAGTGTGTCGGGAGAGATGCCGAGTACACGATGGCAGGCGATTCCGAAAGTAATGGCGGTGGATGAACTCATTTCCTTGAGTAGGTCGACAACTTTATCTTCGCCGTATGTTGCCGAGAGGTATGTCACAAGACCGAAGCCGTGGTTGTACACCATCTCATTTTCCCTGCCGGTCCAGTTGAAAAGACACATCTGGTCGAAGGTGAGCATGGAGTCATTGAGCACCGCCTGCCGGAGGATCATGTCACGGTGTGAATCCCAGCGGTCGTACCGTGTTTCCGGTGTCTGGAACTGTGCCACGCCCTCCGACAGCCAGCCGGGAATGTTGAACATCGGAAGGGGATACGAGACCAGGACATTCGGGTAGCCGAGGAGTACGTCTTCCCGTTTCTCATCCTGGTAGTCTACATGCTGATAGTACGCCATGGGAATCCAGCGCGGCGCCTTCATCGCATTTTTTATCGAATAAATGTGTGTCAGTTCGTGGGTTACCACGTTCCAGAGCCAGTCGGAATAACTCCGGAACTCATAGTCGAGCGCGGTGGCGTAAATTTCAATCTTGTTGTTATAAAAATAGGCTCCGCCATTAGCAAAATCTTCGTCATCTTTGATCACAATGCTGATCTTGGAATCGACGGGACCATACAGTTTCACCAGCGATTCGTGTATGTGCTCGGCAACCCGGAGCGCCTGAAAAGCAGTGAATTCCTGGCCCTCGGGATAGTAGATGAGATAGTGCTCCGATTCATATTCGCGCCACTCTACGTGCGAGGGATTTTGGGCTGAAACAGGTGCGGAGAAAAGGGTCACCAGCACGAGGGCGATGGTGAAACATGGTGCGGACATCCTCACTTTAACACCCCCAGCTTGTATATGAGCGTCTTCTGGCGCGTCTTGATTTTGGCAATATACAGCCCGCTTGCGAGATCGCGCGCATTCATCTTGATCTCGTTTGCTACTCCCGGAATGATCTCCCCGACACGGCGGTGATCCTCGAAAACCTTTCTTCCATCAGCTGTATATACCGTTATAGTGCAGTCTGTTACGCCGGAAGGAATAATCCTGAATGTGCCCGAGTTTCCCGTAATGGGATTGGGATAACATAAAGCTTCGAACGGTGCGGTCGTCGGTATCTCGCCGGTAATTC
>CAYWBT010000093.1:0-11704 GCA_964456585.1 uncultured bacterium | reverse complement strand
CTCATCGACGCGCGACCATCGTTTTGGCCGGTCGCCTTCGTAGGCAAACCTGCCGTAGTGCCGCCCGACATACAGTCCGAATCGCTTGTGCGGCTTCGTGCCTTCATACACGAGCGTTCCGGTCTGGGGAACGCCTGCAATTTCAATCCATCCCTCGTTCGGCCAGCGGGCAAGGATCATTCTCTTGTCCCGGAAAAAAAGCTCCAAGCCCGGTGCGGCATTTTCCTTCAATTCGGTAACCTCGCCAAAGTCCGTAATTCCCTGCGCCGTCAGATCGGCCTGGAGGATGTTGCTACGGTACTCATCATCGATACGCTCGCAAGCGGAAGGCTCCCACACCGGTTCGAAACCGGTCACCTCCCGGGCACCGACAAGCTGAACTGTCTCGCCGGGATACGACCGCCATACCACAGGGGAAGTCTCGGTACCCGCGTCGTGGCCGGTAAGGGTAAAGGTCGCGGTGCGTGGATAGGCTCCCTCCCGCACATAGATGGTGATGCCTCCTTCCGGAAACAAGCCGATTTCTTTGAGTGACCTGACCGCATCACGTGCCCGTTCAAGAGTGGAGAAAGGACCGTCCGTTGCCCGGCTATTGGGAATCGGAAGCTTTCCCGACCATAAATCGTTGCCGGAATGCGATACGTACAGGGCGATTTCCCGTGGAGGGGGAGTGCATCCGGCGACAGCCAGCAGAAAAACAAAGCCGACAGCGAGGCAGTAAAATCTGTTGAACATCCTGAAATCCTTTCTCCGTCATGCCTTCGACTGTTACTCGAATTCCAGCCAGAAAATCTCCGCCTGTTCCAGTTTGAAGAGAAGCACCACCGGTTCGCCGGGCTTGATGCCAAGATTGTCGGCGTTCTTCCAGGTTACCTGCACGCGAGGCTTGTCACCGATAATTGGCACTGAGTTCTCGAACTCACGCCCCGGAATGATCGTACCGCCGATTTTCTCCCAGTCATGCGCCATGGTGAAGGTGCTACGCCTGAGGCCGGTCTTAACAGCTACCCGGATGCTGCCGGAACGCTTCGTGCGGGCGTTGATAAAGAGCTTGTTTCCCGGCGGCACCACCGCCACCGTGGCAAACTCGCCCTTCTCGGGAGCCTCCAGCGCCACAATGCGGCCGTGAGGCCATATCGCGATTCCCTCCTCAACCGCACGGTATCCTCTCGGGTACTTATGGGGAAAGTTATCCCCGCGCAGCCGGAGCACAAAGCTGCCGTCGCCGAATTCCATCAGGGGGGGACTCGCCCAGATACAGCCGCCGTCCCATCGTTCAAACGGCCCGGTTTCGACCAGTTCTCTGCCGCCGGGAATGAAGTGCCAATTCCCGCCGTTGGCGCTCGATGCGAACGAGATAGTGGTGGTATCGTCGTGACGGTGCCAGATGGTGGGAAACATAAGCAGGTGGTCCGGCGCGCCGGGTATCCACGTAAAGCAGTTGGTGTACAGGTCGTCGGTCGGGGCCATATCGGGACCAGGATCGAGAAGCATCTCCGAGCGGGGAAAGAGCCGGAAATCATCGCTGATCGCACGGGCGATCGAGCGGCGGCTGGAGGGAAACCAAGTGTCCCAGACAAGATCGTCTGACGGCAGGTTTGGATCGCGTTTCAGGGCATTCCAGGTTCGTACGTAGGCAACATACTTCTTCAGACGCGGATCATAGTAGCCGATATTTTCCGTGTCGCAGTGCTCCATGAGAATCGGATCGGGAAGTTCCTCCCAGTGGAAACCATCGGAGGAAACAGCCCCCCTGAGGTAGATGATGTGGGGTTCTCCTTCGATGCTGCGGAGGACCTGCGGACCCCACTTGTCGGGATGTCGTTTCTTGAAGGCTTCAAATTCCTCGAGGGTCATGTCACCTCCACCGGCGTATACGCACTTGTACCGTTCATCTCGGCTGGTCGGGTCGATGAACACTACACCGGCGGGTCCCGAAGGAATCAGGTTGTTGTCCGTGCTGCCCTCGAATTCGACAAGACCGAGTTTGGGGCGTTTCCAGATGAGACCATCTTTTGATTCAAGGTAGCAACTCCCTGCTTTGCAACCGCCCCATACCTTGAAAATGCCGCCGTCCCGAACAACCGAACTGATGGAGATGACGCCGCCCTGTTCCCATGGATACTCCGGTTCGATACGCCACTGTCGCACCTCAGGCTTCTGCGCTTTGATCCGGATACCCCAGGGCAGGTGATCCTGGGGATGCCATTGTGCATCGAAGGGTCCGAGCTTCCGCTCCTTGTCGGCATAGACAGATTTCCCCTCGGCATCGACCCAGCCGACATCGCCGGGACGGACGTACATCCAGTTGGTGAACACGATCCGGTTGCCGAGCAGTGCATAGGGCTCCCCTTCGCGGGATGGTTCTTCAGCCCCGGCAGAGATGATGGGCATGATACAACTTCCTGCGACAAGCGCCGTCGTGCATACGATGTGATGAAACCTGGTCAGAATCATGAACCGTATCCTCCTGAGTGTTGGTGAAAAATCAATGTCTATCGATTATTCGATACGTTAAAAACTCAGCGCTATCATCTGGTGTCCTTCGAGACGGTCGAGCGAGAACTCGGTGCGGCCGTTTCTCTCGGAAAACGGAATGGATGTGTCTGTTGGTACCTTTGTCACCCGTCGAACCTTTTTCGCGGCGCGCACCGACACCGCGATATCGTAGACCGGGAATACATCCTCGATGATATCGATATTCCTGCCCCGTCGCTCGGGGATATAGTTTAAAAGGTGGACGACCCAGCGGTTCTCATCGGGCTGCCCGTTGATGGTGGCGATGGTCGTGCTCGGGGCGTCCAGACTGATGAGCGGATCGGGAAGGAGCATCGCGAGCGCGTTCAGAAACAGCACCTTGCACCAGCGCGGCGCGTTCTCGTAGTACTGGGTGAATATCGGCTGCGAGAAGTATATGACCCGTCCCGTGCGCACGATTGCCGGTCCGCCTTTTTTGCCTGACGAGGGTGCCTGACGGTGCGAGATGAACTGGCGGTATGAGCGGTCGAAATAGGACAGGGTGTTCACCGCGAGCACTTCGCTTCCTGCCAGGGCTTCCACATCCATCCCTCTGATGTACATCACATGTTCGGTTTCCGGGAGTCCCCTGCCGATTTCACCGCGGGGAATGATATATTCGGCATAGTCGTTGTTGTATAACACTCTGCCACGAGCGAATTTGCCATCACTGTCGAGCGGGCCGTCGCTTTTCTTGCGGACCCCGAGTGCATCGAGTTTGAAGTCCTTCTTCTCTTCGTCCAGCCCCGATTCAAAGGAGGCGATGAGTGAACCTCCTTCGGAAAGATACGTTTCAAGCTTCGCTGCAAGCTCCTCCGATACGGGGATATAGTCCGGGAGTACGATCACCCGGTAGGGAGAAAAATCGCTCCGTGAATCGAGGACATCGAACTGGTGTTTTCCCTCCTGGAGCATGCGGACGAATCCGAACGATGCGGGAATCTGCACCACGTGGGTATCGCCCATGAATTCCTCCGGAGTGAGCACACCGATTTCGGTTACCGGCTTGGCACCGCGGCACCATGGCTCCTTCTTCTCCACTTCGCCGTAGACTGAACCGATGAGCTCGTACGTGTGAGCATCGAGCCTGCCGTT
The DNA here is from genome assembly GCA_964456585.1 of uncultured bacterium. Classification (GTDB taxonomy): domain Bacteria; phylum Latescibacterota; class Latescibacteria; order Latescibacterales; family Latescibacteraceae; genus Latescibacter. The sequence continues at coordinate 8,092 of CAYWBT010000093.1, read as the reverse complement.
GGGATGGAGTTGGTCGCCGATGGAGCACTTGGCATTCAGGGCGAGCATATGGAAACACTCGAACTCAAGCGCCGCCCTGTTCTTGAAAGAGTGAAAATCGCCCCAGGAAGTGTGGAATTTGCCGGTCATACCCATGCAGTCCTTTCCGAGGTTCCGGGCATACCGCACCGTGAGCGGAAAGTGCAAGTAGCCCCAGAAGCCGCTCGGTAGGGATTCCAGTTCGAGGTGTGAGTATGCACTCACCACGTCACGATGTTGCGGGCTGATGTGACCCGAGTTGTAAAAGATGCTGCAGGCAGAATCGTGTCGGCGGATATGTGCGGTCATATCGTGGATGAAATCCCTGAAAATACGATAGCCGAACTCACGGCGGGCGACCGGGTTGGAGGGATCGAGCCCCTCCGCCTCCATCCCCGCACGGCAGTTCTTGCACGAGCAGTCCTGCGGATGAACGATATCGAGAAAAAGACCGTCCACCGGTACCATCTCGAACAGCTCATCTATATATGCCTTCAGGAAATCCAGGTAGGGCGTGTTGAGACAGACATACCGGTAAAATCCGGCCTGGTACGGCGGTGTTCCGCGCCATGCACCCTGTTCGGTGAGCTGGAGCCACTCGGGATGATTTCTGCTCACATAGTAATCCCACTGAACGATCACATAGATCGGGACACGGATATTCTTGCGGTGGCACGCCTCGATCTGCTCCTCGAGGAGATTCCGGGTAAGGTGCGGGTGACGGCGCTCCGGAAACTTTTCTGTCCGGTGGTATATCCAGCCGTGGCAGCATAATCCGAAACAGGTCACCGAATTGACATGCGCCCGGGCGAGCGTTGCGGCAAATTCCCCGGCGTCGAACTTCTCGCCGATTTCCGGCATGGTGCGGTTGTTGTGAAAGTCAAGGTGTACCTGGCGAAACCGCAGGTCAACGTCATGCTCCAAACCGGCCGCACCAGCGCTGTCCCGGAGCGGTGAACCAACCAGCGAAAGTCCGCCCATTCCGGCAATACCTGTCTTGATAAAATCCCGACGATCCATGGCGAAATCCTGCATGTATTCCTCCCTGGCGTATAAGCTCGCTTCCCCGATGCTATCCTTGTTTTTTGTATCCCCCGCTGCTGTTTCATAATATTATCGAAAGAAGGGCGAAGAAGCAATTGTTAAATCAGTAAACTGTGACGAAAATCAGGTGAAAAAAATGAATAAGAACTGTGTTCTTTTTGTAGTATATATACCAGAGAAAGATGAGAACCATACAGGTATGTCCACTGCTTCCGGGAATCACCCCGGAGAAAAACGACCATCCCTGACGGAGGTAACCATGGAATCCAACATCATCAAGCCGGAACAGGAATACAAAACCATACTGTACATCGAATGGGGAATTTTTTCCTTTATCCTACTCGCGATTATGTTATCGCTGACAATTTTTATACCCGATAAAACGGGATCGTTGGTATTCGGTATCATGACGCTGGTTTGCGTGATCTTCATGGCGTGTCTTCTCCCCCTCATTCCTGCAACGTACCGCAACCTGGAATACGCAGTGACCGATGAGGCGGTCATCATGAAGCGTGGTATCTTCTGGAAAAAACGGGCCACCGTGCCGTACAAAAAGATCACCAATATCGACATCACCCAGGGACCGCTCCAGAGAATGCTCAACTTCGGCTCACTCCATATCCAGACAGCTGGTGCGGGAGGAGCACCGGGCGCGGTCGCCGAGATCGTCATGGAAGGCATCAGGGACCTGGAAGGCCTGAAAAATTCTATCATGGCAAATGTCGCCGGCTACGACTCTTCAAAGCTCGTACACCCGCAGGGCACCGGCGTGGACGAAGCGGATATCCAGCATCGTATCCTCAATGAACTCACCGCCATCCGCAGGATACTGGAAGCACGATAGTACCGGGAACCGTTCGCCGGGCACAATGGAATCACATAGATTGTCCAAGGATGTTTTCGGGTTTTGAGAGATGGGGATGGCGACATCGGCATAAGCGATACTCGATATCTCCGAGGCCCGCCCATCTGCAAATCCCCTCCCTTCGTGACAAGTATACCGCACACCGGTAACCGGTAAAAAAGGTTTGCCTTTTGCCCTGCACCCGCCATATCTTGCACTATCCTTCTGGTACATTTACTTTCATTACTACAAAAAGGAGCGAACACCGATGAGAGCGATTTTCTCTGCCGTCATGGCATTGTTGTTATGCACTCCCTTCTCAGCACACGCACTCGAACTGCCCGACATGGAATTCAAGGTCTTCCAGTTCCCCGCCGACATGATACCGCGGATCGACGGCAACACGGAAGACTGGGACATGGTCGGTGAAGACTATACCTACGGCAACGAGTACCTGTACGACAACTGGAAACCTCCCCGTCCGGTCGATGCGAAGGATCACGATGCGAAAGTCCGGGTAGGCTGGGTCAAGGGATTCAACCGCCTCTACTTCCTGTACGAGGCCTACGACGATTACTGGGATTTTGAGAACGCCTGGGGAGACATCTTCGAAATCGCGGTCGATGCCGATCTTTCCGGTGGCCCGTTCATCAAAAACGTCCATCCGGATAAGACGTTGAATCGGGATGAGCTCCACTTCACCTACCACGGCGTCCACGCCCAGAACTATCATATATTCACCCCTCCCGGCGATACGCACTGGACGATGGTATGGGGAGGAAATCCCTGGATCAGCTACCTCCCCTACGCGAACGCCGCGTACCAGTACGATTTCAAGCAGGGAGAGAGCGGCAAACTTGTTCTCGAATTCTGGGTCACCTGCTTCGACTACGCGCCGTTCGACCCGGCCCGTGCCATCGAGTCGAAGCTCGTGGAAAACAACATCATCGGCCTGGCATGGAACATCATCGAATACGAGGGCCACAACAAGTACGAGAGCCATTGGACGCTCTCTCCCGATTCGAAAATGGTCTACGACGGTTCGTACCTGTGCGCATTCAGGCTCATGCCCATCGAAAAACAATTCCGTAAACCGATCGAGTGCGACTGGACGTTCAAGGTCGTTGACCTGGACCGCCGCCAGGTCGCCTTTCAAGACCTCTCGTACGGAACCATCACAAGCTGGCTCTGGGATTTCGGGGATGATACCACCTCCACAGAACAGAATCCGATCCACGTATTCGACAAGCCCGGCGAGAAGACGGTGACCCTCGTGGTGGAAGGCCCCGCCGGGAAGGCGCGACACATCAAGGTCTGGGATGTCGCGGTTAAATAATCCGATTCGAATGGCACACATGAATACAGGGAAAACAGGGAATGTGTCGATGAAATCGTTGATGACACGCACATGCATGATTTTCATCATGACATTCGCGCTTCTGGGTGGGCACTCCACTGAAACGAATGCGGCAGAAACCGCTGCACCCTCCGGAATGGTGACGATTACGGCGAACGAACGTTCCGCACCACCCGCCTGGGCGCTTCTCGAACGCCATCTCATTGCCGCGATTGAGGAAGCGGCGCCTCACTATATCGAGCGATTCACCAACCGGGGAGGAACCCTCAAGACAGGCGGAAAACTTGATGACGACTACGAATGTTTCGCAGAATGGCCCCTCTTCTACGTAATCGGCGGCGATGAGAAGATTTTCGACTGGGGACTCGAACAGTACAACGCCATAACCCGCCAGTGGACGTACCAGCGCGGAAAAACAGTATACCGTGAATTTGTCGGACAGTATGATATGCTCCATCTGAGCGAGGCATATGTCGGCTTTCAGTACTTCGGACTCGCCGATCCCACGATACCGGAGAATATCGAGCGTTCGAAACGATTCGCAAATCTGTACCTGGGCGAGGATCCCGAAACACCGAACTACGATCCCACATACCGGGTAATCCGTTCCATCGCAACCGGAAGCCGTGGCCCGGCTGAAAGCCAGGGTTGCGTCTACGTGCTGAATTTCGGTCACGCCTCACTTTACCCGGTGGTGACAGAGCTCGAGCCGGGCTGGGAACAGGATCGGGCACGGCTGGCGGAAATCCAGAAACTGTACGATGAGATGATCACCCGGTGCGATGTTCCCATGAACCTTACCATCACCGGCTTAGTCACCAACGCCTACCTTTCCACCGGTGAGGAAAAGTACCGCAAGTGGGTACTCGACTACGTGGATGCCTGGATGGAGCGCATCGAAGCAAACAACGGTATCATTCCCGATAATATCGGAAGAACCGGGAAGATCGGCGAATACCGGAACGGCCAGTGGTGGGGTGGTTTTTTCGGCTGGAGCGGACGATACTCCATTACCCAGATATTCCGGTCGCTCATCACCGCATCGGAATGCGCTCACCTGCTCAGCGGCGATGACCGTTACCTCGACCTCCTCCGCTCCCAGATCAGGGGACTATTCGACCGTGCGAAAACGCGTGACGGCAACTTGGTTGTACCCTACCGCTACGGGCCGGAGGGCTGGTACGATTACCGTCCGCTTGATGCGCATATCCTCAGCCATCTCTGGCATTCCTCGATGGAACAGGGGGACTGGCAGCTCATCGAAAAACTCCGTGAGGGCACAAAGAACGGGCCCTGGGCTATTTCGGTCGATGACGCTTCCTCAGCGGCGGTGAAGGGAAAGGAATTGTGGCATTCGGACGGCACGGTTATGGACTGGAACGAGGTGCATGTCGACCTCCGACGCTGGCAGAATGTCTACAACGAACCGGCGTACCTGAACTATCTCGCCGGCCTGAATCCCGACTGGCCGGAGAAGATCATGCAGGCCGAGTATGAACATGTCTGCCTCACCCTCGAAAGAATGCGGGATGAAACCTACCGTCACGAGTGGGCGAGCCAGACGCTCCTCGAACAGAATCCCGTTCTGGTCAACGGTCTCCGGCAGGTGACCATGGGCTGCCCCCACGTGTGTTTCAACGGCGGGCTTCTCAGGGCACAGGTACGATACTTCGATCTCGACCGCACGAGGCCCGGTCTTCCCCGCGATGTCGCCGCTCTCATCAAAACTATCGAGCGTGAACGCGTTATCGTAGAACTGGTCAATACAAACGTGGGGAAAACCCGCCGGCTCATCATACAGGCGGGAGCGTATGGTGAACACGAATTCACGGAGGTTTCGTACCGTGAACGGGTGCGGGATACCGTTGATGGAAGCGTCGAAGGAATCGCGAAAAACCTGGTTGACATCCTTGCGCCTTCTTTCGTGGTGGAACTTCCGCCATCAACGACCATCGAACTCGAACTGGGCGTGGAGCGATATGTGAACACGCCGAGTTTCGACACCCCGTGGCAAGAGAAATAACCGAACACACCGGTTACACGGGAATATCGGACAGGGCATTGCATACGGTGGTGCAAAGAAACCGCTACAGCGCTTCCCCGGCGGTGCGTCGAGCGATGCTCCGTACCGGGGTACTATATCGAATAATAGCTTAGGAAAAGATGCCTGTTGACTACCCCCTTAGAGAAACGCAGTACATGCCAGAGGAGAAGTCACATGATCTCGCTTGCCGTTCTCATCTCGCTGGTCATTTCTGGAAGCACGCTCATTGCTGAACCACGTGATAGCGAACTGGCGATACTGCCGGAGATCGTTATCATCACCGCCTCCGAGAAAACAGTACCGCCTGCCTGGGCGCTCATGCAGCGTCAGCTCATCAATACCATGAACGTCGCGGCGCCGGTTTTTCTCGACCGTTTTACGCGGCGCGATGGCACCCTCTACAATTATGGCGAGTGGGACGATGTGTACGAGATGTTTTACAACTGGAGCCTCTTCTCTGCCATCGGAGGGGACGAGTACACGTTTGATCGGGCACTCAGACAGTATAATGTGTTGACCAACCAGGGCACGGTTATCGATACTCCCCGGGCCCGACGGGAAGGATTCTTCGTCAGCGAACCGTCCCTCTACAAGGAATTCACGAAGGCCAAGGACTGGTTCCATATCAGCGAAGGCATGATGTTATTCTACGACCTGGCGGTCGGCGATCCCGCCATACACGAGAATATACTTCGCGCCCGCCGGTTCGCAGGTTTCTACCTGAACGAAGATCCTGAGACGCCGAATTTCGATCCGGGCCTCAAGATCATCCGTGCCGCCGCCACCGGAAGCGACGGTCCCGCAGAACGTCACTACGATGCCGCCTACAATCTCTCGTACGGCCACGCCTCCCTCTACCCGTTCGTGCAGGAAGTCGAAAAGGACTGGAACAAAAATCCCGCCCGCAGGGAAGAACTCCTGCGCCTCTATAACGAGATCGTTACCCCCTGCGATGTCCCGGTCAATCTCTATGCAACGGGTCTGATGACGAACGCCTACCTCTACACCGGTGATGAAAAATACAAGACCTGGGTTCTCGACTATGTCGATGCCTGGATGGAGCGTATCCGCCTGAACAACGGCATTCTCCCGGATAACATCGGCCGCTCGGGTATGATCGGGGAATACCGCAAAGGTCAGTGGTGGGGCGGCCTGTACGGCTGGTCCGCCCGGTATTCCAATCACATGATCTTCAGCGCGCTCTCTGTCGCGACGGAATGCGCCTTTCTGGTATCGGGAGGCGATACGAAGTACCTTGATCTCCTCCGTTCCCAGATCGATGTCCTCCTCGAACAGGCGAAAACGACACCGGAAGGTCAGTTTCAGGTTCCGTACAAGTACGGTCGGGAGGGATGGCACGACTATCGTAAAATGAACGTCCGCGACCTGGCGCACCTCTGGCATGCCTCAATGGAACAGGAGGATTGGGAACGCATCATGCGGGTCAGGAAAGCGAGCTCGGACGACTGGAGTAGTGAACCCAGCACAGGTGACCGTTGCGCCGGCCGGACAGAAGCCAGCCGCCTCATGTACTATGCCGGAGAGAATCCCGATTGGCCCCTCGAAATTCTGCGGGCGGATTACCGGGAGGTACTCCGGAGACTCGAATTCATGCGAACCGATACCCGCGATGTCCACGCCCTGTATTCCGACGATCTCCATGTTAACAATCCGGTACTGACCAAGGGACTCCTGCAGGTCACCATGGGCGCTCCGCAAACCATCTACAACGGGGGTCTGCTACGTGCCCGGGTACGGTATTTCGATCCAGATCATGCACGGCCGGGTCTTCCACCCGATGTAGCCGCGCTCGTGGAAGAGCTCGAAGCGGAACAAACGGTTGTGAGGCTCGTCAATACGAACGCTCTGACAAGCCGGCGGCTCATCGTCCAGGCGGGGGCTTTCGGAGAACACACGGTCACCGAGGTTCGCTACCGTGAAGGCGACGGGAATCGCGCGATACCGGTTAACAAGAAGTATTTCGCCGTGATGCTTCCTCCGGGAACGGCCATTCGACTCGATATTGGAATAAAGCGGTTTGCGAACATCCCTACCTACGCATTCCCCTGGCATGGAGACCGAGTGCCGGATCAATAATACCCTCTCTTATACGAAAGGAACGATCGAAGCTATGCCAGATAAACCAAAGATATTCGGTGTACTGCCGGTTCTCCACCTTCCGTACCACGAAGACGAGCGTATCGATTACGATACCCTGAAACGTGAAGCCGATCATGTGATCGAATCCGGCAGCGATGGTATCACGCTCGCGATCGCCTCGGAACTCCTGCGCTTGAACCGTGACGAGCGCCTCGAACTGACACGGAAACTCCCCGAAATGGCAGAACGCCGCTGTACTGTTACCATCTCGGTTGGTGCAGAAACGGCACGGGAGGCGGCTCGGTACGCGGAAGCTGCGGAACGTGACGGGGCGGATGCAGTCATGGCAATTCCCCCGGTAACCACCGCCATCTCCGCGGAAAACAAGTTTGCGTATTACCGAACGATTCACGACGCGATAACCATCCCCGTGGTCGTTCAGGATGCCAGCGGATACCTCGGCGGTGAAAAAATGTCTGTTGAAATCATGGCCCGCCTCAGCAATGAGCTGGGGCCACGGATTTATTTCAAGCCGGAAGGCATCCCCATCGGCCCAACCCTGACCCAGCTTCAGGAAGCACTCCATAACGAGGCGGTCGTCTTCGAGGGAAGCGGCGGGTACCTGATTATCGATTCTTACCGACGGGGTATAAGGGGCACTATGCCCGGCAGTGATCTCATAAGG
>CAYWBT010000092.1:7775-11853 GCA_964456585.1 uncultured bacterium | reverse complement strand
TTGGTACCTTTGAACAGCGCTGGTATAATCCCCGGACAGGACGGTTTGAGGGTGCTCCGCGACGGTTTCAAGCAGAGGACATGGTGCCCTTGGGGCCACCGCCACAGGATCCTCAGGAAGATTGGGTTGTTCTTATTAAGAGAGTTTCGGAGTAGCATTACGGCTGATCTGCCACATTTTTTACCACTTCTAACGTTAGTCATGGCACTGAGTGAACTTGCCCCCAAAAGCGGTGTCCACGGCAAATGCCGTATCCGGTACTTTTTACAACTACCAGTTGAAATTTCTACCAAAATTCACTACCTTATATACCGAAATTCTTAGAAAAAAACCGTCATCGCGTACCCAGGCAATGTACCGTACCGATAAGGGGGACATGAGGTGAAACGACGCATCAAGATATTTTCCGGCCAAACCAATGTGGGGCTTGCACAAGATATTTGCACCGGCCTCTCCATTGAACTGGGACACATGCGATACAGAAAGTTTTCGAATACCAACATCAAGGTCAAAATAGAGGAAAGCGTCCGCGAGGATGACGTTTTCGTCATTCAGTCCGGCTACCCGAAGACCAACGAATCGCTCATGGAGATTCTGATCATCATCGATGCATTGAAATATGCCTCCGCCTCACGCATTACCGCGGTACTTCCGTACTATCCCTATGTCCGTTCAGACAAGAAGGACGAACCCCGGATCTCTATCACCGGGCGGCTGGTAGCCGACCTTCTCGAAACCGCCGGCGCCAACCGTATTCTCACCATGGATCTGCATGCACCGCAGATCGGCGGATTTTCCCGTATCCCCCTCGATCACCTGAACATGAAGAATACCATGTGCAACTACATCAAGAAAATGGGCATCAAAAATTTCGTCATCGCCGCCCCGGACGTCGGCTCTGCAAAACGGGCTGAGGCACATACCCGGCGGCTCGATGTGCCGATGGTCATCATGGACAAACGACGGTACCATGACGACGACTGCGCGAAAATCATCAATATTATCGGTGATGTGAAAGGTAAAAACTGCTTTATCCTCGATGACGAGGTCAGTACCGGCGGCTCGATGGTTGAAGCGTGCTGCACGCTCAAGGAGGCGGGCGCGAAAGATCTCTACGCAGGGTGTACCCACGGTATCCTCTGCAACGATGCGAGCAAGAAACTCGACGAATCCCCCCTCAAGGAATTCGTCACGACGAATACCATCGATCAGTCATCACACACAGAGTTCTCAAAGCTCAGGATCCTGAACGTGGCCAAGCTCTTCAGTGATGCCATCGCTGCCATCCACCTCGGCACCTCGGTATCTAAAACGTTTGTCTGATCACGGAATTTCATCACCCGGCAAGAACAGGGAGAAGGTTCGTGCGGGGAAGCTTTAGAGGATGAACCGTGCGGGTGTTGCGTTCTTTACCGGGGACTGTTTGATCGGTTCCTTCACTGTCCCGTACCGCCGAGGAGTTCTTCGACAACATCCATGGTTTCTTGAGCACACCGTTCCCAGGTGAATGTCCCCGCCCACGATACCGCGTTATCCGAGAGCCGTTCCCGCAGGCGTTCATCCCTCAGCACTATGAGCAGTCTTTCCGCGAGCACCCGGTAATTCGCATAGGGAAAGAGCAGTCCCGTTTCGCCATCCCTGACAGAGTCACGCAGACCGTCCACATCGGAAGCGATTGCAGTTGTCCCGCAGGCGTTCGCCTCGATATTAGTCAACCCCCAGCCCTCCTTTGGTGAAGGATTCACGATCACATGACTTCTCTGCATCCAGTCGACCTTCTCCTCCATTGAGACAAATCCGGTAAAGATCACCTGGTCTGCAACACCGAGCTTTCGGGCCAGCGCCTTGAGATCGGCGAGATTATCGCCCGAGCCGACGATAACGAGCCGTGCCTCCGGTATCTGCGCAAGCACCAGGGGAAGCGATTTCAGAATAATATCGACACCCTTGTACTTCTTGATCCGGCCCACGTAGAGGATGGTCGGAAGATCGAATTTCTTCTTAGCACGGTCGAGGCGGTAGGTTTCATGGTCCATACCGCAGTGAACGATTCTGATATGCTCTTCCGGAATGCCTCGTTTGTGCACATCCTTCACGGTACTGTCTGAAATGACCTCAAAGAGGGCGCGGCGATAGACAAGCGGCAGGGGGCGTTCCATGAGGTAGACGTAGGATGCCAGGAGCGGATTGGTTTCCCGAAAGATGGTGGTACCGAAGAGATGCGGGATTATCGCCAGGAGTGGTTTCTTCAAATAGAGCGGTGTAAACAGGGGAACCTTGTTGATATCTTCAACGACAAGATCGAAGTTTTCGACGCGGTCGAGCTTTCGGAGGAGCGAAGGGGCACTGAAGTTGAACGTCTCCCGAAACCCGGTACGCACGATGCGGATACCCTCGTACTCGTCGTGCGCTGTGCAACCCCTGAACCCGGAAGCAACCAGGGTTACCTCGTCGCCGCGCGCAACAAACCGTCGGAATATCTCGGTGAGGTGAACTTCCGCTCCTCCCGCCATCGGGTTGGCCATGTCCATCCAGTTAACGAGGAGAATTTTCATCGCATCGATCCATTAGAGATATATACCGGCTGCTCCGCCGGCGTATGTTTCGCTTATCCTTCATCCTTCCCTCCGCTCATGGCAAAGGCAATCCCTCCCGGCAGCGCTCCGGCAAACGACGCGATCGTTGCCAGGATTGAATAGGAGATGACCAACTCCTTGTGTATGCCAACCGTGCCGAGAAGTACAACCGCGGAGGCCTCGCGCACACCAAATCCCCCGATCGAAACCGGGAGGCTCGCCACGATGGCCATGATGGGTACAAAAAGGGCGTAATAACCGAATCCGAGCTCGATTCCTACCGCTCTCCCGCAGAGGTAGTGCACCCCGATCCTGGTAAACTGGATGAGGACAGAAAGCACTACCACCGATGCGAGCGTCGCCGGCGACCGTGAGAGCTCGTGCATCTCGAGATACACAGCCCGGAGTTTCTCGATCATGCCGCTCGTGGCGAATGGCTGCACTGCCTTACCCAGAAACCTTCCGGCAGGCTTCCAGGCAAACACCCCCAGGAACACGAGAAGCACGAAGAATATGGCAACTGCAATGGGCAGCGCTCCACGCGCCGGTCCCTCGGGCATGAAGGCAACGGCTCCAATACTGAACAGAATCAGCACCGCGAGTCCGATGACCCGGTCGGCGAGTGTGGAGGAAAAGGCCTGGGTTGAACAGCCCGAGGCTACCGAGGTCTTGTAGACACGAACAACATCGCCGCCGACAAAGCCGGGCAGCACAAAATTAAAAAACAGCCCCATGAAATAGTGTGAGACCGTTCTGATCACCGCGAGCCTGACACCGTGAAATCGCAGGATGGTTTCCCATTGAAGGGCACCGACGACACCACTCACTATGAACATGAAGATGGCAAAGACAAATAGCCCACGGTCCGCCAACCGAATATCCGCCGAAATTTCACCAAGATCCATCGTAGAAACGATATACAGGATCAGCCCCATGGAGACGACAACCTTGACCCACCGTGAGGATACCAGGGAGGTGATTTCCGCGCGCCATACTTTCATGCGTTCCTGTTCCATACCGATATACTATCCTGCAAGATGACATGCCAAGCGCCCCGGTGCATTGTGAGCAACGGGGGCAGGTACAAGAATTAAAAATAGTGTATAACCGGGAGCGTTCACAATCTTTTCTCGCCCCGGAAGCTGTTCGGTATCGCTACTTTTCAGCCGTATACTCCGCCACGACAATCGCTGCCGCTTCGATATACTTCTGTGCATACGCAACATCGCCGAGCTCATCCTGGTGAATCTCACCCCAGTCCCCGCCGTTGATGCGCTTGAGAAAAAAAAGCTCATCGAAACCGAGCCGGTCGCTGAACAGACGCTCGTCCATGACGCTGTTGTAGCCGAGGGGCATGGTGAAAATCATACTGCCGCCCGGTGCAAGGCAGTTCTGCTTCAGGTGCGCGAGCACATTTATTATCTTGTCCGGATTTCTCACCGTATCATCGTAACCGACGTGTTCCAGGGTTGAAATGCTCATGATGAAGTCGTATTTCTCCG
>CAYWBT010000092.1:0-7675 GCA_964456585.1 uncultured bacterium | reverse complement strand
TCGTAACCGACGTGTTCCAGGGTTGAAATGCTCATGATGAAGTCGTATTTCTCCGCGGGCATAAAGTCAATCACATCGAGGGAAATAATGTTCGTCCCCCGCTCGAATTTATCCAGCACATCCCAGTTCGCCTCATAGTAATGCGGAAGAACGCAGCCGAATTCAAGCACGTTTTTTGTCCGGAACGCCTGAACCGCACCCATGACAATGGGCACCTCGACCGCGCGCTCGTTCGCCCAAGTATAGTTGTACGGGTGGTAGAAATACCGGTAGGTCTCGTTTCGAAAGATAAATGTCCGCGGATTCCTGAAGTGCAGCAGCGTCCGGGCATAGAATGAACGCCAGGCGAACGCACACGTTTTTCTCAGGAGAAATCCCGCTCCCATCTCGGTGTAAATCTTCCGCATGCGCCGGAAAATACCGGCATCGTATATGTTGATGACATCCGGAGACGGTTTGACGATGGTGTCATGCTGGGGTGTGTCCGGCATCACATCAGTCCTTTCCCATGATGGTACGTACCTCTTCGCCGAGACCTGCCGCGGTCAGCACCGATTCGAGAAGGGTAAGTCGATTCGGGTTGCCGAGGGAGAACTCATACGCCGTTCGGGCTGCCTTCACCGATCGTTCCGTGTCCCCTTCCCGTGCATAATTATACGAAAGCTCCAGAAATCCAATAAAATAATTCTGCAGCAGCTTCACCGTATCCGGCTGCTTGTATACCTCGGAATCGGTAATTCCCCGGTAGCGATAAGAGTTCACTGCGTGCTCGAGGGCGGGCAGGCTGACCGCGTAATCCTCGCTGCCGGAGCTCTCACGGGTCAGGCTGAAGACAAGCCCCTCGAGAGACAGGTATTCCTCAATCCCCAAAAGCTTGGCTGGTTCCACGTAGGTGCTGAAATAGATCGGCCGGGACCAGTTCACGTTCTCAATGATGTGTACGGTCATTATGCTAGAAACAAAGAGAAATCCGCTCTTTCGATCGCTGGAAAGGTAGTTCGGCTGCATGTCCCAGGTGATACCGGCAACGGTGACCTCTTTCGGATCGGGTGTCCAGAGCGCCGTCCGGTACGAGCGCAGGGAACCGCCGCAAAGGTTCATATCGATGTAGTCGTCAGAATAGGTTATGGGCACCGGGGGTTTGCCATCCCTGAGCTGCTTGATATACCAGGGAGCGTTGAGAATGCTTAGATTGATAACATTCACATCGACCCGGACACCTTCCACGTGCTGGGCATACCAGAGAGGATAGGTATCGTTGTCGCCATGCGTAAACAGGATGGCGTTCTCATCGCAGGATTGGAGGATGTTCACCGCGTAATCGTAGGGTATCCAGTTCCGGGAGCGGTCGTGCACCTGGTAATTGCTGTACCGGGGATCGAGGTGCCGAGATCGGGCCGCAGAGGGGATCACCGTGGCGAATACCAGCGCCAGTGTCACCGCGGCAGCGGCGCGGAACCGCACGGGAAACCACCGTTTCACCAAGGCAAAACAGCCGTGCATGCCGATCCCGACCCATACCATGATGCCGACGTATGATCCGAGAAAAAAGTAGCCGCGTTCACGCACCTGGGGATTCTCCATGTTGAGATAGAGCACGAGTCCGAGTGAGGAAACGAGAACGTACAGGAATAGCGCGGCGAAAAGACGGGTATCTTTCCGTGCGTGATACACCAGCCCGAACACAAGTACAAGCAGCAGTATGACCGGCGGGTAGACATTCCGGCGGACATCCGCAGGTTGGCCGGGGCGTTCCGGCAGGCGGTCGTTGGCGAAGGTTACCGCCGGCGACGGCCCCCATTTCGGGAACTGCTCGAACAGGTATCGGATGTACATGAAACCGAACTGGTAGCCGAAAGGTGCGGCACGGTCGAACATGCCGGTATACATGTTGCCTTGCCCGTACTGGGTACGGTCGAGGTAGTCGCGGTAGCGGCTGAGCGTATTCGGCCGTCCCTGATTGATCGCGGGATTTTTCCCGGCGCGAACCATGATGGTCGGGTACACCGAGTAACCGACCGCAAAGATTGACAGGCACAGAATCGCACCCAAGAGCGTCCGTTTCCCGCCGGATATACCATTCCGAAGGTACCGTACGATCATGAGCGGCCCCGCGATTGAGAGGATCACCATGAGCGTCATGGTCAGTCCCCTGCCGCCGAAGCGGCCTGCGAGAATATAGACGGCAAAGAGAGAAATCAGGCTCAGCCAGAGCCGCTTGGGGGAAAACCACGCGGGCTTCCCGGTTATCACGATGAACAGGAGCGTCGGCACCATGAGCAGGACATAAAGGTGTATGCCGATGCCAAGTCCCATGAGATACGCCGCCAGAATCAGGTACCTGAACCGCGAGGTTTCGTCGCGGGCATCATCCCACCTGAGGACGAGCCAGACGGTAAGGAGCGAGACGAAGAGGCTCGGCATGTAGGTTTCGATTTCGACAGCGTTGCCCCAGAACTGGTGGGAAAATCCGACGAGAAACGCTGTGATCGCCGCGGAGAATATAACGGGAACATCACGGCTCATCCTGCCGGTGAAGGGCGACAGGCGGGTGATGAGCTTCACCGTTATCAGGTAGGTCAAAAGGACGGTCAGCGCCCCGGTCAACACCGCCAGGAGATTAATGCGGTATGCGATGCTCTCGAATCCGGTACCGCGGAAATCGAAGAACGGCACGATCATCATCACCCTGCCGACCAGGGAAAGGAGGGGCGCGCCGGGAGGATGCGGAATGCCCATGATGTAGGAGCAGGCGACAAATTCCGAGCTGTCCCAGAACGAGATCGTGGGCGAGACAGTCAGGAGATACACGATCATCATCACCGCAAACACGACGGCGGCGGTGACGGCGTTGAGTTTCCCGGTAGTCACTTCCTCTCGAACCTTACCCTGACCGAATCGCCGTTTTGGGACTCTTCGATCAGCTTAATCAGCAGGTTTCTGGTCTGCTTCGTACTCTCGTCGCCGGGATTCTTTTCGAGCAGCCGGTCGAGGGTATCGAGCGCCTCATCGTACCGTCCGGTGGCATACATGGTGGCAGCGAATAATTCCATCAACTCCGAATTTTCCGGTTCGGACTCGATAAGCTCCTTGAAGTAGTCGTAGGCGGCATCGTTCATGTTCAGGGCGAGCAACCTCGCACCGAACTCGGTTTTCAAATTGTTATCATCGAGGTTGAGCCTGTTGAGCTCTGCCCTGACAATTTCGAGCGTGGTTTCTTTATCTCCCACCCGGTCGAAGTAGCTGGCAATCTTCAACCGATGATCCAGGGTTCCCTCGATGCCGTTTTTGAAACCGGGACGGGCGTATTCCCACGCGAGAAACTCCCGGAGTCCCTCGAGAAATTCGGGTGATCGCAGAAACACCTGGTAGAGGATGAGGCGTTTCGGCAGATCGTGCGGGGTCATGGTGATGGCTCCCCATGATGCCCGGATCGTATTGGCGAGATCTCCCGCAATAGCGTAGCTCTGCGCGAGCTGGGCAAAACCGATAAAGTAGTTGGTGGTCAGCTTGATCGTATTAGGGGGCTTGTAGATCTCGGGATTGGAGAGCGCATGGTACTGGTACCGGTCAAATATATTCCTGTCCAGCGCGGAAATGTTGACCAGTGTCTCGCCGGATGCGCCCTTCTCCCGGTTGAGACGGTACACCATGCCCTCCATGGAGAGGTAATCCTGGAGCCCGGCCTTGTTGTAATCGGAGACGGTAACCGCGAAGTAGAGGGGTCGCTTCCAGTCGATCCATTTAATGATGTTTGCCACCATGACCGTCTGGATTCGCACCATGCCGTACTGGGCATTAAGCGGAATAGTGGGTTTCACCGTCCAGGTAATCCCAGCGGCCTGCACCTCTTTCCCCTCGATCAGGACAACTCTGGTCATGAGCGCCTTGTCTTCCCTGCCGCAGAGGGTGTCTTCGATATATTCGTCGGAATACCCGATGGGAAGGGTTTTCATGACATTCCTGACGTCTACCCGCAGCCCGTCCCTCGAGGTGTCGCTCTTCGCATTCCAGTTGACCGGGATGGATTCCGCCTCTTCCCCCTCATGCTTCAACTGGAGAATATACCAGGGCGTATTCAGGAGGCTGAGGTTGACCACGCGCACGTCCCGCCGGAAGTTTTCAACCTCCTGGAGGTACCAGAGCGGAAAGGTGTCGTTATCGCCGTTGGTGAACAGGATCGCGTTCGGCTCGCATGATACCAGGATATTGTACCCGTAATCGCGCGGCGCCCAGTCATCGGTCCGGTCATGGGCCTCGAAGTTCGTGAAGTCGGGATCGATGTGGTTGGAGAGCACTGCGGTCGGCGGCATGGTGGCGAAAAGGATGAAGAGCACGGCCGCTGCGGGTTTCACGAGGGAGTGCTTCCCCGAATCACGGAGCCAGTCCAGGATGTCGGTTATGATGCCGTACACTCCCATACCGAGCCAGTACATAATGATGTAGAACGATCCGATGAAGAAGTAGGGACGCTCACGGACCTGGGGATTTTCCATGTTCAGGTACAGGATCAGCCCGACTGAAGACGCGATGAAAAAGAGCAGGAGCGCAACGAAGCGCCGCCAGTCCTCGCTCCCGTGCGTATAGAGTCCGTAAAACAGGAGGACCATAAGCAGCACCGGTAGATGCACGGTCATGCGGATCGGCTCACCTCTCGCTGTCGAGTCGGGTGATTTGTCGTTTTCGAAAACCATCGGAAGGGACGGCCCCCACTTTGGGAACTGCATAACGAGGTACCGCAGGTACATGTAGCTGAACTGGTAGCGGGCACCGGCCTTCCTCGTGAGCATTCCCAGGTACATATTCTCCTGGCCGTACTGCTCGCGGGACATGTACAGCTTGTAGCGTTCCCAGTTGTCCGGATTGTTTTCGTTGACCACGGGTTTTTTAGATGCGCGAACCATAACTGTCGGATACACGGAATACCCGATGACAAAGAGGGAAGAGCAGAAGATAACACCGAGGAACGCAATCTTCCAGCTTTCCTCCTCCCGTCGATAGAATTGATAGAGAAGTGCCGGTGCAACAAAGGCAAATACCGCCATGGAGAAGTAAAAGAGTGCGAGACCGCCGTACACTTTTATCAGCGCGATGACGAGTAAAAATACGAATGAGAACACCCAGAACTTGATACGGGCAAACCAGTGCGGCGCCGTAAAGAGGATGAACAGAAAGACGGTCGGGGTAATTAGAAGCCCGAGGGGATGGATGCCGTTTCCCAGTCCGAGAATATACGCCCCCAGAAAGAGGTACAATATCGAACGCGGATTATCGCGATGCTCGTCCCAGTGCAGGGTGAGCCAGACGACCAGCACCGACAAGAAGAGGCTCGGCATGTAGGTTTCGATCTCGACAGCATTGGTCCAGAACTCATCCGAGAACCCGACCATAAACGCGGTCAGCGCTGCGCAGAACATGATGACGTATTCATCGAGGAGGCTTCCGCTCGGAGCCCGGAACTTGTGAATCAGCTTGACAACGATGAGATAGGTGAGCATGACTGTCAGCGCGCCGAGGATCACATCGATCATGTTCACCCGGTAGGCGATCTCACCGAAACCATATCCCCGGATATCGTAGAACGGTATAAGAGACATGACCCTGCCGATGAGCGACAGGAGCGGGCTTCCGGGCGGATGCGGAATACCCATGATGTAAGAACAGGTCACAAACTCTCCGCAGTCCCAGAACGAAATCGTGGGCGCCACGGTCATCAGGTAGATTGGAAACATGATGACAAAGATTGCCGCGGCGATAATTTTATTGATTTTCCCCGGATTCAACTCGTAGTCTCCTCATTGTGGTTCTCATCTGGAATTGACCAGAATAATTATATAATATAGAGCTTTTATATGACAGTTAGCAAGATGATAATCACCCGTGCGGTCACGATGCCCGGGGAACGCGGCATGAAAAACCGCAACACCTCCTCTGGCAGTATTAAATTTTTACGTCGCCATCCGCCGAACATAATTTGAGATATTGACATTCTCGTTTTTAATTAATATATAGTGAGGTATGAGATCTTTGGCGCAAACCGGGAGTATGGCATGATGCGAATGATAACAGGATTTCTTGTTACCCTCCTGTTCTTCGGGGGAAGTGCGTCCGCCCAGGGGCGTATCGCGAATCCCAAGCAGATATGGGGCACTTGGGTAAACCGGGAAAACTTTTACTATACCTTCGATGCCGGCGGTGTCATGCGCGCCAGCAAGAGCGATCCCGTTTCTCCCACCGATGATACCTATCGGTATGAGATGTTTGTCATGAAGGACTATGAATTTCTCCGGTATGCCGAGAATCTCACTGACAGCACCGGCATTCATTTCCTGATGGTGTGCGATGTGATGGATTCCACCGTACTGTTTGCCTATGGAGTGCCATTCATGAAGGATGACGATTCCGAAGGCTTTCTCGGCCGGTGGGTACGTGTGGACGAACTGTCGGTTATATCCTGGGTTTTCGGTGTTAATGAGATTGAGTACCACCACAACATTCTCGACCTCTCCACCGGTGAATTCATCGTTTTCGAGGACCGCCGGGGAACATACCGGTACTTCAACAGGGGATTTAACGCCGGGCGTTACTTTATTGATTTCGAGGACGGGGAAAAAGCGGTAATTATTCCCATCCTGTTCAATAAAATCATGTACCTGTTCGACCTCAGCCCGCGGCGGGCTCTGTTCAAGTCAACCGACCGGGCGCCGTGACAGATAGAATCCGAGGGATCCCTGAAAAAACGGCAGGTACCATAAAATGGCCGGATCAATGATACGTTTCATGTACATCGTGCCGTTCCTTGCCAGCGCCCTTTTCTCGCGCACCGGTTCTTCCGCCGAAAAACCAGGCAACTATACCCTGCAGCGGGAGCGTATGGTAAACCGACAGATCCTCGCCCGGGGTGTGGGCGATACGCGGGTCATCTCCGCCATGCTCAAGGTGCCGAGACATCTCTTTGTTCCTGCGGAGAATCGTTCGATGGCATACGAAGACACGCCGCTCCCCATCGGAGAGGGCCAGACTATTTCACAGCCTTACATTGTTGCCTTCATGACCGAGGCTCTCGATCTCGAACCCGGCGACCGGGTGCTCGAAGTCGGTACGGGTTCGGGATACCAGGCGGCCGTGCTCGCCGAACTGGTGGCGGAAGTGTATACGATCGAAATCATTCCAAAACTCGGCAACAGTACCGCAAAGCTTCTCGATGAACTGGGGTATGATACGATCCATGTCAAGGTCGGCGATGGCTACCGGGGCTGGCCTGAATACGCGCCGTTCGACGCAATCATTGTCACCTGCGCACCGGAATCCATCCCGCAGGCGCTTGTCGACCAACTGGTAGAGGGCGGAAAAATCATCATTCCGGTTGGCGGACGATATTCCGTTCAGGAACTGGTCATGGGAGTGAAGACGAACGGCCGTCTGATAACCGAGAATGTGCTGCCGGTCCGGTTCGTTCCCATGGTTCCCGGGAAGGAATAGCCGGGAAACGCACGCACCGGTTGCCGTCGTTCCCTGGCAGGCATTTTCCGCAGTAAGGCCGCACGTCCGGTCTTGGGGGAATGGTATAGCACGATTATCGACCGGCTTTGCGCTCCCAGAAGAGAGGGGGCCAGAAGCTCTTTTCATAGGAATTCTTACCACACTCATTTTTTTCAGATGATAATGTTATGGC
>CAYWBT010000091.1:0-11903 GCA_964456585.1 uncultured bacterium | reverse complement strand
TCTTTTTGCTCGCTTCAAGTTCGGTGCAGATCTCATCCAGCGCATCGGCGACAAGCCGCAGGTCGTTATATCTTAGAATACGGGGAATCGGCGAACCGAGAACACCCGCCATATCATCGATTTCTATCTCAAACCACCGTGCCGCCGCTTTCCGGCTGATCATCGTCAGATACCTTTACTGTACGTACATCAATAATTTGTCCATAATCGAGACGGTATACCTTGTCGGCAGTATCGAAATACTCCGCGTCATGACTTGCCACAATCACAATTTTATTGCGCTTACGGAGTTCGTCGAGAATAGTATTGTAGAAAAAGGCGCGAAACTGGGGATCTTGATCGGCGGCGACTTCATCGAAGATATAGATGGGGCGGTCTTCAAGAAGCGATATGATGAGCGCCAGCCGTTTACGCTGACCGGTCGACAGGTCAATTCGCGAGAACGCCCCGCCGTTGAACACCGTTTTAGCATCCAAATTCATACGACGGAGAAGTTTGTTTACATCCCATGGATTTATATCCCGCATCCCGTATAACCGGTCGAAGAGATGAAAATCGGAGAAAATGGCTGAAAAATATTCGCGCGCCATCGGTCTGTTCTCGTGGGATATCGGAACACCGCCGACAATAAGTGATCCACGGTCAAGCGGATACAGACCGGTTAGCATCTTGAGAAGTGTCGATTTTCCGCTGCCGTTACCGCCAACTATAAATGTCACTTCCCCTGCGTGAAGATCCATATCCACCGGTCCGACACAGAAGATGGGATCATTGCTGTCGTCACGGTAACAGAATTCCGCCTGTGTGATGAGTATATTTTCGACTTTCTCCAACGAAACAGACTCAAAAGCCGTTTCACGTACATCGAGGTTCTGTTCGAGGTCACGCAGCTTCTTCACCGCGACATTCGCCTGCGCCATCTCCGGGATTGCCTCGACAATGTCCCCGATGGGGCTGATCATGAACAACGCCACCGCTATCAGCGATATCAATTCTTCGCTCGAAATTATCTGGAGCATTGGTAACAAGAAAACAAAACTTGCCGTGACAAAAAAGACGAACGTCTTGGTGAGCAGATAGTTGCGGACATGGAGACGGTTGGCGGCGAGCTTGTGCTTGCGGGCATTTTCGGCCAGAGGTTCGATGTAATTTTCGTAGAGGTCTTTTCCACGGACATGGCTCATCTTTATTTCTTTGATACCGTCGAGGAGCTGTTTGATGTGCTGGAAAAAACCTTTTTCTTCAGTATACGCCCGCGAGAAACACGCCTCAACATCAACCGCGACTTTTATATAGATGAAAACGGTCGTCACCGTCATGGCAATGTTAATAAAAAAGGCGGTCGGAGAGATAAAATACAGGTAGCTGAAACAGAAGATCAGCATGACAGCCGAACCGCATGCCTTGAAAATCGGTTGAGAGGCGCGTGAAATGATCGAAGTATTGTCAGAAAGGGTCACAAACACCTGCGCCGTATCGAACCGGTCGAATACCAGTAATTCGCTCTGTCTGATGCGTTGAGCAAGGTTAATTCGGAAATTCTTGACAATCCGCTCGCCGTAATCGACCGACATTGTCAGGAGTTGATTGTTACAATAGACAAATATGGCGACAGCGAGGGCGAACATGAGGAAAAACCTGAACAGGTCGCCCTCGCCCTTACGCTGGTTTATAGCGGTGGCGTTAATGATGGCGACGATAGCACCGTTGGCGAGCCCCGAAAAGAATCCGATGAATATCACATGCCACAGTTTATCGCCCAGAGTCTGATACAGAAGGCGGATAAAGGGCATATCCGTCACTTTTCGTATAGTCGACAATACTATTGGCTTGTTTTTGTCCGTTTCGGACATACTTTCCCGCTCTCAAGAGGTAATTGAAACGAATGTAGCGAATTATCGTAACTTGAAGGAGTAATCCGGACCGGAAACGCTCTCGAATTCCGGAACCGGAAACCAGGGCATCTGCTTGTTTTGTTCACGCACATGATCACGCCAGAGACGAGCGTTTTCGAGCTCTGTTTCTGGTACCTCACGAAAAGTTTCAACCCGCCAGTAATATGTTTTCCCAGTTTTCAAATTCTTGACATCGGCATGAAATGTGCGGAAGTCGGTCTCAATCATCGTGACACCCTCATGCTTGTCGACTGTGGCATCGTGAACAATTTTTCTCCTGTCACCGATAAAAACTCGATATTTATCTCCATAGATAAATCCGGACTGCCATGTAAGCCTGACCGAGCCTCCGTCCGAGTCAAGCACAGCACCGTTCGCAGGCGACATATCGGTGGGACAACCGCTGATTCGCCGCATGGTGTTCCGGAATATTTCCTCGACTGCAAAACCGTTTTCACCGGTATTGACGAAGACCATAATGTATGCCTGTCCCTGCATATAATAACCTGCCATGACCGAATATCCGCGGATAAAAGTCTCACAACCGCGCCAGGTTCCCCTTCTCGACAGCCTCTCCATCAGTCCGAGGCCGTATGTATCCTCTTCGTCGAGAGTCGTTGCGAGTGTTGTCATCAACCGATGCGAACGTGCTGTGAGAAGCGATCGCCCCTCGAAAAGCTCACGGAAAAACCTGAGTATATCAAAAGGTGTCGAGACAACGGCGCATGCGGCACCAAGCGTCGAGGGACCGTACGAAGTGCAGTCAACCGGTATTCCGGACATGTTCTCGTATCCATGTGCCACCAGTCCCGTAATATCGGCCGAAGTAGCAAAAAAGCTGTCCTTCATGCCGAGGGGCTTGAAAATCCGTTCCTCGAACACCTGTCCAAGATGTTTCTTTTCTATCGATTCGACCACCATGCCGACCAGAAGAAATCCTGTGTAAGAATACGAAAAACCTGAACCGGGATTTTGAGACTCTTTTCTGAGGGACTCGCGCACACGGTAGAGAATTTCGGTCGGTGAATAGTTGGCGTCAGTGATTTTGCCCGTAAGTTTGAAGATATCAGCCTGCGAGTAATCGAAAAGCCCAGAACGCATCATTAGGCAGTCGCGAAGTGTAATGACATTGCCGTTTGGAACGAGCCCCTCGCCGAGTAACCTGTCGATGGGACTATCGAGAGTTACCTTTCCTTCATGTTCGAGCTGAAGAACGATAGTGGAGAGCATGATCTGGGTGACACCGCCCACGTGATAGCGCATTCCGGGATCGTGAGGAGTGCCGGTGCTAATATCTGCATAGCCGACCGAGCCGATTCTAAGTCCCCATTCCGGCGTCTTGACCACGATCAACGCGCCGGGAATCAATCCTCGTTCGACGAAAAATTCTGCTTCCTTAAACCATTCTCCGGAACACGAAAGATGTGTCCTTAAGTTGGAAGGGGCTCCTTCGCATACTGCCGGAGTCCCGCCATAAAGCATCGACAGAACGACAGCGCAACAGATAAAGCCCATGAATCGTCTTTTTTTCATTGTACGGTAAATCTCCACACAGGCCCCGGAATGGTATCATACGCTGGAACCTCGCGATAGTTATAGATATTAAAATACGACATGAGAGTTTCGATGTCTTCGAGTTCATCCTGTATTTCTCGTTCCGTTCGCTTATGATGAACATCGACACGCCAGTAATACTGTTTGCCCGATTCGAGATTTTTTTTATCTAACGAAAGCCCACCAACCCGATCGAGGCTGACTCCGTCATGTTTATCGACCGAAGCGTTGTAAACCGAAGATTCGCTCGTACCGATGTAAACATGATACTCTTCTCCGCTCACATTACCGGGCTGCCAGGCGAGTTGCGTTGCCCCACGCCTGCGTTTCGCAAAGCCGCTGTCGGACGGCACAGGATTTTCCGGGCAACCGAACACGAGATGTGCAATTTTATTGAACACTTCGCCGCGCGATTCCTTGTTGTCCCATGTATTTGTATAACATACATAGTAAAAGTCCGCATCGGGCGAATAAAGCATGAGTGTCAGGTATCCGAGAACCGTGCCACCGTGCCCGAGCATGGCGCCCGAGGGGCAAATTTCTTCCAGAATAGCTTTGCCGTAACCCTGGTGTTCGTGCGCGTAATTCATCCGGAGGAACTTACGCCGTGAAACCGGCTTAATCAGGTTGTCGCTCTCGAAAATCGACTCGTAAAAGTGTAAAAGGTCGAACGGTGTGGATATAATCGCACCCGCCGCCCAGGGAACGCTCTGGTCGTATACGACACAATTCTGCCACGCGCCTGTTTCATAGAAAGCCGTGTAGCCGTGCGCCATCCGGCGAGTGATATGGTAATCAGTCGCCATGAAAGTATCGGTCATGCCGACTTTATTGAATACACGGTCGCGCAGAATTTCATGCAACGGTTTCTTTTCGATGCGTTCCGCGATAAGACCGCACAGAAGATAGCCGGAATTGGAGTAATCATAATTGTGAATTTCGCCATCGATCGTGCTGTCCGGAAAGAACGTGTACGAGTTGTCTTCCATGGCCATGTTCAGGATCGTCTCGGGAGAATAATGATTCAAAGCCGTCTCCGGCTGCGGATCGCCGAACAGATTGATATCGGTGTAACTTCTTATCCCTGAAGTCATGTCGAGACAGTTACGGATGGTGATGTTTTCGGCGTTGGGAATCTTCGATGTCATCTCCGGCGGAAGATGCAAAGTAATGGGATCGCCGAGATTAAGCTTGTGCTCGTAGTCCATCTGAAGCATCACCAAGGAGACGGTTGCCTTGGAGCAGCTTCCGATCCGGAACTGCGTCGTGGGCTTGAACGTGAAATCGTCACGTCCAACTATCGGTTGCCCGGAACTGACAAAGCGTATACCCCAGTTGGGAGACTTTATCAGCACCGAAACGCCGGGAAAGACGTTTTGCTCGATATACGAGTCAAGCAATTTACGCCACTGCCACGGCGCAGGCTTCCATGGCTTTACGCTTGATGCCCGACTTTCCGGGGCGAACGTCATATAGACTTCATCTGGAAAGTCTTCAGCACTAACAATGGCGCTAAAAAAGACAGACCACAGCATAACAAGCGCTATCACTCTAACACTACGAGCACGTTTTCGGATCATTATTGCTTTTCCTGTCATCGAAACGTTATTCTCACACGACCGCATTTTAGCGGATCGGTTGCGGGTTTATTTGACCGACCTTCTGTTTTGAGGAATTTCAGGTACAGGACCCATCTTTGGAACAGTGTCGATGATAATATTCTGCATTTGATCCGATCCCATCATCGTTTTGACGACTTCGGGTTTTGCAATCGCAGGACGGCGCGGCATGACGACAATTGCCATTTCCTCCTGGTCGTGGCTCCTATCCTTCGCACTAAAAAAGAAGTTGAGTATCGGCACTTTTCCGAGGAACGGAGTACGCTCGATATCCATCTGGTATAACTGTTGTATCAGTCCGCTCAGAACAAGCGCTTCGTTCTGATTCAGAATGGCACGCCCGTTGTGGCTGAACTTCGTGAATCGCTTTTCGGCGTCGTTGAGCGGGATAATAAGTTCTATGTTAATATCAACTTCGATGAGCCCCTCGGTAGTAAGCGTCGGTGTGATAGACAGCTTGGTACCGTAGTCTTTCCAGTCGATGTTTTGCACGTTCTGGGTGGCGATTTCAAACGGCTGCTGTCCGCCCGAGTGAAATATCGCTTCCTGGCCGTTTAATGTGGAGAGATGAGGACGCACAAGTATCTTTACATCTTCTTCTGTCACCCTGAAATGCGAAGTAAGGACATTGATCAGGTTCGTCGGATTGACTCCCACGCTCAGTTCATGATCGAGGCTGGAAAATATACCGCCATCGTTCTTGACGGCATCGGAACTGTTGGTATGATCTTCTCCCGTGTAAGTATACCCGGCGCTCGGAATAACAATCTTGGCCGACTGAAGGCCCTCGGTGCCGAACTTGCTGCCATCGCTTCTCTGAATTCGGCAGAAAATTGCATCGATTTCGATCATATCTTTCCGCATGTCGACATTGATCACCGGATTATTGTCGTAAATCTTTGCGATGTTCTGGATCTTCGTTATATCTTCCATGTTGTTGGCATAGCCGCTGACAACAAGACGTCCCTCGATGATCTTGAATTTGAGATCCTCGGATAGCGCCGCTGAATCGCGTGTATTAAAGCTGAGAGACAGGTCTTCGGAAAATGACTGTTCCATCGTTTGAAGATCCTCGAGTGCCTCGCGCGAAAGGACTGTCAAGTCGGTGATGTTTCCGAACTTCTGCTGCAGCCGCCAGACGGTAAACTTGGTGAGAGCGTCCTGGCAGACTCCCTTGAGAATAATACTCGTTCCTGCCTTGATGATCTGCACGCCAGTCTTGTCAGTAGGGCCGAGAATGACTTCCATTTTATCGCCCGATAGATAGTTATCCTGCGCAAAAGCGCTGACGGCGGAAAAAACGACGAGCGATACGAACACCCAAACCTTGATTCTCCTGAGCATTAGAGTTTCCTCCCTCATATTAGGAAATAAGAATGATAATGATAGTTCTTTTGCTTTAATCTATATCCTTGCAACACTGAAGGCAAGTTAATGATTTTTCAACCGAATGCATAGTATTCTCTTTTTTTTCGTATTCATTGTGTGTATTTTATATCCGGCGCATCGTAAAGTTGAGAAAATAAAGACAATCCAGCATTACACTTTAATTATGACAAAATGGTAAATCAGATATGTTTGTCAAGTAAAAAGAATGTGATTTACATCACGCATTTTGTTAACTTTGCGCTATACTATCCCGTCTTTCATCACAAAAAGAGGAAAAATATCACCAGAGATCGCAATATGAAACCACTTGTTATTAAACGAATGACTTGACAAAATCGAATACCTATGATAAATAGATTAAGGGTCTTGACTTGTTGATATGCTTTAAGTCAAGTCATGGTAAAAATTATTTGATACATAAAAAAGTTCATGGCTTTCTGAGGGCAAATTTCGACATATATTGAAGCTGTTTTGCCTTGATGTCGATGCCCAGTCGATTGCAGATTTAACCGCGCGCAACAGGAACACGGTAAACCGGTATCTTCACCTGTTTAGAAAACGAATTGCTGAGATGTGTGAACGATCTTCTCCCTTCTCCGGTGAGGTGGAAATCGACGAGTCATATTTCGGCGCTCGCCACAAATAAAGGTAAACGTAGATGTGGCGCCAGAGGTAATACTCCTGTGTTTGGTATCCTCCAACGAGGCGGCAAGGTCTATACCGAGATCGTGCCTCGATTGCACATAGAAGACCCCCCAGGCAATCATTCGCGGGAACGTCGTCCCTGACACCGTCATCCATTCCAACCCATGGTACGGATACAACTGCTTGGTTGAAATGGGAGACAAAAAGCATTATCGTGTATGTTATGGAGCTGATGAATTCGCCCGTGGGAAAAATCACATTAACGGCATCGAATCTTTCTGGTCTTATGCGAAACGCAGACTTGAAAAGTTCCACGGGATTCCAAAATCAACCTTTAACCTGCACCTGAAAGAATGTGAATTCAGATTCAATTTATAGAAATTAAATATCTATAGTATATTATTAGAAGATTATAGAAATGTTCCTTTTACTAGATAGAGCCTAAAATATTATTGGTATTTGGTATTCCGTTTTTGGTGAAATAACATACATTTTCTTTATAGTATGTCTGTGACGGCTTTCTGAAAAGGAAATATACAGTAAAAAGCATTTCATTCACACGGTTCCCAGAGGCCTTGAATCCGAACGCGGGAAGGGATGGCGAATCATGACAATAAAGAAAATCGGCATTGCGGGTTGCGGGATTATGGGAAGGGGACTTGCGCAGAACTGCGTTCAGTCGGGGATCGATGCGGTAATAGTTGATGTCTCGCGCGATATTCTCGACAGAGGGCACGAAGAAATCTATCAGGGTTTGCGCTTTTTCTGTTTCAAAAACAAGGATTTCAATCCGGATGCCGCCATTGGGCGCATACGATTCGCGACTTCGGCAGATGCATTTTCGGATGTGGACTTCCTCGTTGAAAATATCACTGAAAAGCCGTCGCTCAAGGAGCCCCTCTACCGCGCAATCGATAAAATATGCTCCCCTGATTGCGTCTTCGCGGCAAACACCTCGGCAATCTCAATCACACGCATCGGTTCGTGGACCGAACGGCCCGACAGGGTGATCGGCATACATTTCATGAATCCCGTGCCCATGAAACCGGTCGTTGAAATTATCCGGGGCTGGCATACATCCGACGACACTGTGGACACCGCTAAAGCGTTCCTCGGTTTGATAGGGAAAAAAGGTATAGTCATTAACGATATGCCCGGATTTGTTTCCAACCGGGTGCTTATGCTCATGGTGAACGAGGCTATATGGTTGATACAGGACGGCGTCTCAAGCGCTAAGGACGTTGACGAGATATTCCGGTCGTGTTTCGGTCATAAAATGGGGCCTTTGGAAACTGCAGATCTCATCGGCCTCGACACGATCCTCTATTCGTTGGAAGTGCTTTACGACAGCTACAACGAAGACAAGTTCCGCCCCTGCCCGTTACTCAGAAAGATGGTCGATGCCGGGCTTCTGGGGCGCAAATCAGGAACTGGTTTCTATACATACTGACAAAAGGGAAAGTTACGCCTACTATGGATGAAATACGAGGTAAAGTCAGGGAATTCGTGCTGAAGCATGTTCGCGACGATGAACTTGAAGACAGCGAAAACATGTTCGAACTGGGATATGTAAATTCCCTCTTCGCCATGCAACTCGTTCTTTTTGTGGAGAAAGAATTCAATATCACGGTGAGCCGCAACGATCTGGATTTCAGTAATTTTCGTTCTATCGATGCAATCACCGCGCTTGTCGCACGCGGAAAGGATATGGCATGAGCATGTTCGCACTGAGTAAGGAAGACAGAGACGCCCGCGCGTCGTTCCGCGCCTATATCGACAAAAAGGTATTCCCCTTCTCCAATAAATGGGAGGAACGGGAACAGATACCTGACGACACGGTGCGGGATTTTGCCGAAAGCGGATACCTCGGGGCATCTCTATCTGCATTGTGGGGTGGTATGGAGTTGAGCAGCCTTATCTTCGGGCTTCTATGTGCCGAAATCGCCCGTGGCAGTATGTCGCTTCTGAGTATGTTGACTGTCCATACCATGACCGCGCAAGCTATTCTCCGATGGGGCGACGATACACAAAAATCGCGCTATTTGCCGCTACTGTCTTCCGGGAATATGCTCGCGGCCTTCGCCTTAACCGAGCCTGATACCGGCAGCGACGCTTCCAGCATTGAGACCGGAGCGGTGCGCGAAGGCGATGGCTTTATTCTCGACGGCGTCAAAAAATGGATATCCTGCGCAACGAGAGCCGGTCTTTTTCTTGTTATCGCTCGTATCCCCGACGAAGGCCCCGCGGCATTCCTCCTCGAACGCGATACACCCGGTATGGCGATCACTCCGATGAAAGGTCTACTCGGATTCCGCGCAGCGGGGGTTGCCGAAATAAGATTTGATAATTGCTGCGTCGGAGCCGACTCGCTGCTGGGTATTCCCGGCGTAGGATTTTCATATGTCGCCTCTCATGCACTCGACCATGGCCGCTATTGCGTGGGGTGGGGAGGTGTGGGCGTGATCGGCGGCTGTGTTGAAGCCTGTGCCGATTATGCGCGAAACCGTATACAGTTCGGTCGTCCCATACGAAGCCATCAGCTCATACAGGCGATGGTCGCCGATATGGCGACCGATTTCGAGGCAGCCACATCTCTAGCCATGCATGCCGCCGCCTCCCGTGAGACGATGGAACCGGAATCTATCATACTGACCTCAATGTCGAAATATTTCTCGTCGAAAGCATCCCTTCGGGCGTCATCCGATGCCGTTCAGATACATGGCGGTAACGGCTGCGGGCCTGACTATCCTGTGCAGCGTTATTTTCGAGACGCCAAGATATGCGAGATCATCGAGGGAAGCTCCCAGATGCAACAGCTCATGATCTCTCGCGACGTTTTCACCGGTGTGATCACCCGCCGCCGAGAAAGGCGTACGAGCGATGAAGGGTGAAGCTTGTTCGACACGTAAAATCAAATGCGTAGTATGGGATCTCGATGAAACATTGTTCGACGGGATTCTGCTCGAAGGAAACGCGTCCAGCCTTCGCGACGGCGCTGAGGAGACGGTCAAGGAATTCGACCGTCGCGGTATACTGCAATCCATAGCCAGCCGGAACATGCAGGAAGAGGCTATGGCTAAGCTGGAAGCGTTCGGGCTCGCCGAGTATTTTCTCTGCCCGCAATTCGGTTTCGGCAATAAAAGCGATTCGGTACGGATTATAGCGAAAACGATCAATATCGGCATCGACAACCTTGCGTTCGTGGACGACCAACCTTTCGAACGCGACGAAGTCAACTCCGTTCATCCGGAAGTCCTGTGTCTCGATGCCGTCGATCTGAAAGCTATCGCGGCAATGCCCTGTATGCACCCGCTTTTTATTACGCACGATTCCGCAAAACGCAGGCTGATGTATATCGACGATACGCTCCGGACAAGCGCCGAAGAACGTTTCGAAGGGCCGAAAGAAGAATTCCTCGCGTGGCTAAACATGAGGTTCGCTATCCACCGCGCTACGGAAAACGATCTTCAACGGGCTGTCGAACTGACCGAGCGAACCAACCAACTCAACGCCGTCGGCCGCACGTATAGTTACTATGAACTGGACTCGCTCCGTCAATCGCCTGACCACCTCCTCTATGTTTGCTCGCTCGTTGACAGGTACGGCGATTATGGCCGCATCGGATTGGCTCTGGTGGAAAAAGGCGATGAAATCTGGACGATCCGGCTTCTTCTGATGTCGTGCCGTGTCATGAGCCGTGGCGTAGGATCGATACTGCTGAATCATATCGTACGGAGGGCGCTCGATGCGGGAAAGCGATTGCAGGCGGATTTTGTGGAAACGGAACGTAACCGTATGATGTATGTTACGTACCGGTTCGGGGGAATGAAGGAAATCGGGAAAAACGGCAACGTCATCCTGCTCGAACGGGAGGAAGACGCTCTCTCTCCCGGATTTCCCCCTTACGTTGAGGTGTTGACCGATGATTGATCCAGCCAAAGCTGCCGAAAAGATACAGTTGTTCTGTCTTCCATATGCGGGAGGCAACTCTTTCGCGTACAACAAGCTGCGGGAACATCTGGATGCTTTTATTCAGCCTGTTCCTGTAGAGCTTCCGAGCCATGGTCTCCTATTTAACGAACCCCAGTTGGAAACGCTCGACCAGATGACGGATTATATACTCGACATTATAACGAAAAAGGTTGGTGCAACCCCTTGGGCGCTATTTGGTCACAGCATGGGCGGAATGCTCGGCTTCCTTGTCGCACGGCGTGCCTCGGAACGCTTGATGCCGCCTCCTCTACATCTCTTCGTATCAGCGCGTCGCCCGGGAAGTGTGGAACCGCCGTTTTACTGGACCGATCTGTCGCGGGAGGAGTTTTTAGCCCGTATATCGAAACTCGGAGGGATTCCGAAAGAGGTGCTCGCCAATAAAGAATTAGTCGAGTTGTTCGAACCGATACTTTACCGCGATGTTAAAGCGCTCGAAACGCACCCGAACGACAATATCGCACCGGTTACCTGCCCGATCACAGTACTCATCGGTCGTGATGACGATATTCCGGAAGATCATGCCTTTCTCTGGCGGAAAGAAACCGTGGCGCCGGTCACAGTTGTAACTTTTCCGGGAGGCCACTTCTTCGCATTCGAACGTTTGAACGAGATTGGCCGCCTGATCAGCGACACCCTTTTCCGCAATCTGACCGACGCTATCGAATACCGTCTTGCCCAAATTACGGTAATGTCCGATCCTGGAGGTTCCAAATGAGCGAGACATTCCTGAAACCTGTCTTCGTTTTCTCTGGTATCGGGACGCAATGGCCGGGAATGGGAACCGATCTCTTAAAATCAGAGCCGTCAT
>CAYWBT010000090.1:0-12001 GCA_964456585.1 uncultured bacterium | reverse complement strand
TTCGGCGCGGTGGGCTATCTCGAAGGTTCATTCGCCGATATGGCAATTGATGTCGGGCTCATCAATGAAGCGGATAACCATCTCGGTGAGAATTTTCGTCCCGGCGATCGCGAGATGAGCAGCTACCAGGCGGGTATCTCCCTCCGTCCCGTTTCCGACGGAACCTGGGACACATCCGGACGTCTCACTCTGAAGAGGGAAACATACCGGGATTTTGATGCCACCGGCGACAGGGACGAAACGGAGTTTGCCGGAAAGGTCTCCGCCGAGGGGGAAGTGTACGATACAACATGCCTGTTCCATGCTGATATAACCTACGATAAGCTGGGGGGAGACAGCGCGACACTGATGGCCGCCGGAGCACGCGGAAAATGGCTGATCTTCAACAGCATCGGTATCAGGATGGGTGGCAACATCGCCGTATCGAGCACACCCGGCGAGGATACCGGGATGAAAATATATCCCGAAGCCGCACTTGACTGGTCGCTCACCTCACACGCATTCATACGGTTGAGATACCAGCCCGGCATGACCATGTATTCTTTTA
Source organism: uncultured bacterium (assembly GCA_964456585.1). GTDB lineage: Bacteria > Latescibacterota > Latescibacteria > Latescibacterales > Latescibacteraceae > Latescibacter. The sequence continues at coordinate 11,454 of CAYWBT010000090.1, read as the reverse complement.
ACGACCTCTACCGGAGCAACGGATTGATCACCTTGGCGGTGCCCTTTCTCTTCGAGGAGCGGAAAAACGATCTCGACGGTGAAATCGGCGTCCGGTTCGGGAACGGGTTCAAGGCAGCGGTGGGAGGATTTTACCGGGAATCCAAAAATGCCCTTGTCTACGGGACTGCCGGCAATTTTTTCGATATCGTCCAGGGCAAAGATGTTACCATGTCGGGCACCAGGATTCGGTCTTCCCTGAACAGGGGCTCCTGGTTCGGCATCGAGGGCGAGCTCCTCATCAACGATGCGACGTTTGAGAACGGCGATGCGGTGCCGTTCATCCCCGATTTCGATGTGCGCCTGGACGGTTTCTTCGTTCCGCAACATTTCTGGAAAGTTCGCGGATCTGTACATTTCTACGGTGAGCACGCTGTCGATACTACCAAAACGGAGAATTCATTTTTTGTCATCGATATGGGCGTGGACCGTGAAATCTATAAGCGGTACCTCAGCGCATACATCGATATAAGAAATCTCACCAATACGGATGGCTCCTGGTGGACACGAACCTATCAAATACCAGGCCTCGGATTATACGCGGGATTAAAGGCACAGTACTGATAACGATAATTTCTGGGAGGAATCAATGGAATCAACATCTCTGTTCAGTATAGTCACCAAGGGCGGAATACTGATGATTCCGATCGTCATCTGTTCGGTCATTGTCATCGCTCTGGCGGTTGAACGATACCTGACCTATCGGAAGCTGAACATAAACATCGCCCGGTTCATGATGAGCATCCGCCGTCCCCTGATGAGAGGGAACGTCTTGGAAGCAATCGCTGAATGCTCGACGATGCAAGGCCCGGTGGTCGCCGTTGTCAGGGCGGGGCTCGAAAAAGCGAAACAGGGGCGCGCGCGGGTCAAGGAAGCGATGGAAACCAAGGGGAACATCCAAACCTACCTGCTCGAGAAAAACCTCAGTGCGATCGCAACCCTCGCCGGAATCACACCGCTCATCGGCTTTCTCGGCACGGTGACCGGCATGATAAAGGCATTCATGAAAATTCAGCAGCTTTCCGGGAATGTCAACGCCGATGTTCTCGCGGGAGGTATCTGGGAAGCAATGGTCACCACGGCGGCGGGTTTGACAGTCGGCATTCCCGCCCTGATTCTGTACAACTACTTCCTCAGCAGGGAGCGCGAATTCATCCTGCATATGGAATCCGCCGGGGGCGAGGTCCTCGATATGATCAGCTCGTGCGAATCAGGTGAAACCGAGATTGAATCCTCACCAGAATCCCCAGTTCCAACGGAACAGCATATTCCTGGTGACAACCTTGATACCCCCGGGGAGACGAAGTACGCGGAAGAATCTTTCGATCCCGAAGACAAGAATTTCGGGGGGGAGACCACTGCATGAAGATAAAATCACACATCGTTCCGATGACAACGTTCAATGCTATATCGCTCACCGATATCATATTCTTGCTTCTGATATTCTTTCTCTTGAGTTCGACGTTCGTCCTGCAGCCCGGAGTTAAGGTGCAACTCCCGACGACGACAACGCAAGACATCTCGAGTGAAAAGAGCATTGTGATCAGCCTGACCCGCGATGGCACAATTTACCTGAACGATCAGCTCATCAACAAAGTTGAGCTCGGTGCCCGGCTTCGCCAGATGATGATGAACGTGGGAAATCCGATCATCGCGTTTCGCTCCGACAAGGCGAGCACCATCGAGAATATGGTCGAAATCATGGACATCGCAAAGTCAGCCGGTGGCGACCGGTTTATCATCGTAACCTCGGCAAAGCAGGAATGAGCGCTACGGCGTGGTGCATGTTAACATGGTGGTGATGATCAGTGGAATATAAAAAGTCAATCACTTATAGCAGGAAAGCGTACCTCTATTCGATCCTCTTTCATGCAGCGGTCGTGCTTCTCCTGCTCAACCGGCAGGTCGCAATCGAGGTTGAACCGCCGAAATTCTACGAACTCAGTCTCGGCGCGGTATCACACGAGCGGATCGAACAGATCATTGACGAGGCACGCCGGTCACAAACGATGAGAGAACAGGCAATCACCCCCGAGGAACGGGTCGAGGTTCCGGACCGCAAGATGATTGAGATCGAAGAACCGACCATATCGGTGCCAGCCGAACAGAGAATGGATTCCCGGGATATTATAACCGATGCTCACAAACAGTCCATCGAGGTTGCCCCACCCGATATCAGAACTCCCTCACTGAGCGATGACATCATTACCATGGACCGTAAGGAGAGTTTTCAGGGTTCCAAGATCATGGTGGGAGAACAGCCCGGCGCCGGCATCGAAACCACGGTTATCGGCGAAGAAGAGGCGATTAATTTCACCCTGGAAGGTGAAATAAAGGGGAGAAAAACGATCTCGACCCCTCTTCCCGCGTATCCCGAGGGGCTCAACCAGAACGCGGTCATCAGGATTGCGTTTTCCGTGCTGCCGGACGGTGCGGTGTCCTCAACCGGCATGGTTCCCGTACGAAAAGAAAACGCCGTGCTCGAAGAACTGGCCATGACCTCGATCAAGCTCTGGCGTTTCGAACCGCTCGCCGACAACAGCGCCAAGGTACAGGCGGGCGTTGTCACCTTCGTGTTCAAGGTGAAATGAGCCTTTCGGAGGCACCGTACACCACCAACCGTGGCCTGAATGAATTGGCATGAACAGCGTAAAATGGTTGCGCAGCAGGCAACGATGATCATGAAATATATACACTTATACAGGTAGTGTGATCACTGCTAGTGAAAGGTTCGGTATGATAACAAGAGCGTCATTGAGAAAAGTTCTCTTCATTCTTTCGGCTATCGTCATCGTGTTTTCCTGTACAAAGAATGAAAAACACCGCGATAGCACCCGTAAAGCTCTCGGCGATCCGGATGATACTATACAGAACAACTATGCGACCTTTAAATCGGAACTCTGGGTATATGCCCGTTCCGACATCAACCGTGTGTACGAATTTGAAAAGAGCGCATCCGGCTGCGGTGGGAGCGGCCAATGGTACCTGTACCGACGCTATTATGCCGATTACCACTATGGCTACGATCTCTACGATCCCCAGCCGGTGATAACCCACGAACCGGTGGTCTGGTCGCCTCCCGGCAAGGCAATCAAAATTACTTCTGATGTAAAGCTCCATCCGAAGGCCATCATCGACACCTTTGTCAAGGCGGTCAACCTCCAGTACCGCATCACCGGGGACAGCCTGTTCAGCGCGGTGAACATGTCGATTATCGACACGCTGTTCGTCGGCACGATCCCCTCCGATATGGTGACAACCACCGGAGTGGAGTACTACCTTGAAGGGACCAGCGACCAATCGACCTGGAATAAGTGGTCGCGCCTGCCAAACAAAAAGGGCGAGGTTTTTTCTGTCGCGGTCTCGGCTGATACCACCGGCGTGATGCCCGCCGGGAAGGCGGGATTTGTGGTATCGAATGCAACCGAATTCGACCGCACGCTTCTTCCCGAGCCGGGGGACATGCCAAGTCGTGCTTCCCCGACGGGCCCATGAGTGGATTCAAGCTACAGAGCGTCTTTCAACCGAGAGGCGACCAGGGCACGGCTATAAACGAGCTGCTCGAAGGAATTACCTCCAGGAGAAAATTCCAGACGCTGCTCGGAGTAACAGGTTCGGGAAAAACCTTCACGATTGCCAACGTTATTGCGCAGGTCAACCGTCCCACCCTCGTTCTGTCTCACAACAAGACTCTCGTCGCTCAGTTGTATGGCGAGTTCAGAACGCTCTTCCCGGAGAATGCGGTGGAATTCTTCATCTCGTACTATGACTACTACCAGCCGGAAGCGTACCTCCCCGCCACCGATGTGTACATTGAAAAGGACGCTGATATCAATGAGGAAATCGATCGTCTCCGGCTCAAGGCGACCAGTTCCCTTCTTGAGCGCCGCGATGTCATCATCGTCTCGAGCGTATCCTGCATCTACGGCCTGGGATCGCCCGAAGATTATGCAGAGATGCACGTCATCCTGAACGTTGGCGACCGGATCGACCGCGACGAGGTTATCCGCAAGCTCGTGGATATTCACTACACCCGGAGCGATTTCGGACTCGAACGATCCAACTTCCGGGTTCGCGGCGACGTCCTCGAGATCATACCCGCCTATGACGACCGTGTTCTCCGGATCGAGTTCTTCGGCGATGTGGTCGAGGCAATATCAGAAGTACACAAGGTCTCCGGTAAAATCATGGATAATAGGACACGCGCCGCGATCTATCCCGCCAAGCACTTTGTCACGACGCAGTCACGGATTGAGACCGCGATTGACAACATTCTCATCGAACTCGAGGAACGAGTTCACCAGCTTGAGCATGAAAACAAGCTGGTCGAGGCGCAACGAATAGCCCAACGGACAAAGTACGATATCGAGATGCTCCGGGAGATCGGTTACTGCTCCGGGATCGAGAACTATTCCCGCCACCTGACCGGCAGGGAACCCGGTCAGAAACCGTGGGTCCTTCTCGATTACTTTCCCGATGACTACCTGCTGATCATTGATGAATCGCACGCGACGCTACCCCAGGTTCGGGGAATGTACAACGGCGACCGCTCACGTAAGACGACCTTGGTCGACTATGGATTCAGGCTGCCGTCCGCTCTCGACAACCGTCCCCTGAATTTTGAGGAGTTCATGGCGGCGATCAACCAGGTTATTTTCCTCTCGGCAACTCCCAGCGATTTCGAGTTGGAAGTGTGCGATGGTGTTTTTGTCGAACAGATCATCCGGCCGACCGGTCTCATCGACCCGAAGATTGTGGTGAAACCCGCAAAGAACCAAGTCGACGACCTGCTCGAGGAGATCAGGAAACGGATCGAGGCCAGTGAACGCGTTCTCATCACGACCCTGACCAAAAAAATGAGTGAAGACCTGGCACAATACCTCGATCAGATGGGAATCAAGGTACGCTACCTCCACTCCGAGATCAATTCACTGGAGCGGGTTCAGATACTGAGGAGCCTCCGGCTCAAGGAATTCGATGTCCTCGTCGGGGTAAACCTGCTGCGTGAAGGTCTCGATCTTCCGGAAGTATCGCTCGTGGCGATTCTCGATGCCGATAAGCAGGGATTTCTCCGCAACGAACGCTCGCTGATACAGACCTCAGGGCGCGCAGCCCGCAATGTGAACGGCATGGTCATCCTTTATGCCGACACCATGACCGAGGCGATGCGAAGAACACTGGAGGAAACCAATCGTCGGCGCCGCATTCAGAAGCAGTACAACCAAGCGCATGGCATCACCCCGGTATCGGTGAAGAAAAGTATCGAGGAGATTCTCATGACCACGATTGTAGCCGATGGGACAGCTTCGGAGAATGAGATCAGGCGGGAAGAGGTCAATATCCTTGATCTCATGGATTCCCACGAAGCACTTGCAACACTGAAACAAAAGATGAAGGATGCCGCTGGCCAGCTCGAATTCGAAGAAGCCGCCCACCTCCGAGACGAGATACTGAAAATCGAGGGCGCCTCCCCAACATTCAAAAAAGCACGATAACCACCCCGGAAGAACCGGACGTTCAGGCTGAAATGACAACAGGGAAAGGAAGAAAGAGAGTATAACGAATAAATAACGTCGCCAGGGCATATCACCAGGCAGCCCAATTCTTTTCTCAACCATTTTTATGGCAAATAATCACTCATACTTGTACGCTCAACGCACCGCCTGAAAGGTACTGCAGTCATTTATCATGGATAAGCGGATTAAAATAATGATGTTTCTCGCCCTGGGTCACCTGGCGAGCGATTTCTACCCCGGACTTCTGGGACCGCTCCTGCCCTTCTTTACCGCAAAGTACGGCTGGTCACTCGCCCAGGCAGGCTTTCTCATCACCGTGATGCAGTCGTTCTGCAACTTTTCCCAACCGATCATGGGCATCATCAACGATCACAAACCGAGGAAGTTTTTTATCTGGACGGGCATACTCATTTCCGGGCTGCCGTTTCTCTTCATCCTCCATTATCCCAGTTTAAAACTCATGGCGCTTGCCATGGTGATATCCGGAATTGGCGTCGGAATGTTTCACCCGATAGCAGCGGTCGCGGCGGGCCGAATCGCTGTGGAAAAACGCCGTGACATTCTCATGGCTGTCTTCTCCTCCGGCGGGCACATCGCCTTCATGATCGCTCCTATCATCACGGTTATCATTATAGAACAGGCCGGCGAACGTTACATGCCAGTCGTCGTTGCACCGGCGATCATCATGGCGGTGTATTTCTTCCTGAACTCTGACATGATGGTCGATGAACGGCATGGCCTCTCGCTGCGCGGCTGGATCGAATCGCTTGTGAAAAACGGGCGGACGCTCCTCGTTCTCTGGCTTATTTCACTATTCCGTGCGATCGTGTCGGTTCTAATTAACTCGTTCCTGCCCATTCTCATCATTGCACGCGGATCATCCTATACTATGAGTGCGTACGTTCTTTCCGCCACGCTGTTCGCCAGCATGGTAGGCATGTTCGTTGGCGGACACCTCGCGGACATCCACGGGCGTAAGAAAGTCATGGGGATCGCGCTTTTAATTACGACACCGCTCCTCTACGGATTCATGTACACATCCGGGACACTCTCGCTCCTCCTTCTGTTATTCGGCATGGCGACACTCGCCTCTTCCCTGCCGATCAATATCATTCTCGCCCAGCAGGCGGTTCCGAAGACGGCGGGAATGGCTTCCTCGCTCATCATGGGATTGTCATTCGGAATTGGCGGGCTTGCGGCTACACCGTTCGGCATGCTTGCCGATCATGTCGGCATCGAAACAGCGATGAATGTGCCCCTTTTTCTTCCGGTACTCGGCGGTATAACCACCCTGTTCATGAAGGACAGGTGACTTTGCCAAATAAAAATGCCGTAAAAAATTGATGAAACAGGATGAAAAAATCATCTCGTATTTTTCACCTCTACAGGTGAAAATCGCCTAAAATAAATGAAAATATTTGAGGAATAGCGATTGCATTGCCCAAAAAAATAATTTATATTTTCACATTGTTTTTCAAGAACCTTTTCAAGGATCTTTAATAGATATAGTCCAAAATATCACTAAACATATAAAGATAATGCGAAATAAATAAATAATGAAATTCAGAGGCGGATATCGTTTTAGAAATTTCGATGGTGCTGCAGCATCATTGCTTCATGAGCTTCCCGTACCGGACAAGGTGATTCTTTCCATTCCGGACGGCATGGAAGTATCTGTTTCTCCTGGAGAGACCGTGCAAGCCGGGACTTCTATCATGAGAGATCGTGGTGGAAGCAGCCTCTGCTTTCCCTCTTCGGTGAGCGGTACAGTTTCAAGCATTGACACGCATAGCATCACGATCTCCTCCGATGGCTCATCGACATTTGAGCCGGTTTCGGGACACCCCCGTGAGCCCTGGAGGCTCGAAAAATCGGACGTGTTCGAAATTTTTGCCCGTACGGGATGTTCGTTTTTATTCGACAATCCGTTCCGCTCCCTTGAAGACTGTTCGATAGTACATCACCTCGTCATAAATGCGGTACACAATTCCCCGCTGAATCAATCGTTTGACCCTGAAACCATCGGTTCACCAACCACGTTCCTGCATGGCCTGCAAACCCTGAAGGCAATCTATGACACGGCTGAAATTGTGGTCGCGATCAATCGACGGAACAGGAAGTATTTCGACACGCCGGAACTGCGGAAACTCGCGAAGACTGTGATCCTTTCCGACCGCTACCCCCAGGAATTTCCTGAGATGATCGCCCGTGATGCATTACAGAAACAGCTCGTATCCCCGGAAGGTACAATTGACACTTCAATTTCGTTCCTTCAGTTTGCCGATGTCATTCACATCGCTGAGGTCATGACCGAGGGGCGGCCGCTCATCGACAGAATTCTCGTTGCCGCCGGGCCGGGAGTGTCGAGACCGGCCTGGTATCGCATTCGTCTCGGAACGACACTCGATGAGCTGAAAGTCAGGCTGTTTAAGTGGGAGTACGCTGGTCCCTGGCGCATAATCAGGGGCAATCCCCTGGTCGGCACGGTGGTGGAACCGGCTGACTTCTCGGTTCTTCCCTCCGATCATGAACTCTCGAGCATCAGCGAGCATGCCGATCGTGAACTCTTCAAGTTCGTCATGCCGGGCATCGCTGCCGACAGCTACCCCAAGATCACCGTTGCCGCCTATTTCTCTCTCATGCCAAAGAAGATCGAGACCAATATCCATGGCGGTGTCCGACCCTGTGTCCAGTGCAATTATTGCGACGAGGTGTGTCCGGTCGACCTGTATCCCTTCATGATCTGGAAAAATGTGACCGCTGATGAGATGGAGGAAAGTTTCCGCTTCCGTCCCCATGACTGCATTTCCTGCGGATTGTGCGACTACGTCTGCCCATCAAAGATCTCCCTTTATCAGTCGATCAGTCAGGCAAAAGAGGCCTACCATGAACAGAGGAGGTCTGCCGATGTTTCTGATTGACCACTTACGAGACCTCATAGAGTTCATCGACCGGAAATTCGAGGGTTCAAAGCTCGCACCGGCGTGGGAAACCATGTCGACCTTCTTCTTCTCCCTGAAAACCGTCACGCCGGTCACCGGGCCGCATCTGCGGATCAATGCCGACCTCAAGCGATATATGTCCGTTGTCATGGCGATGGCCGCTCCGACAGTGCTTGCATCCATATATTTCTTCGGCTGGCGAAGTCTCGCCATTGTTGTTTTAAGTTACGTCGTCGGTATAATCATCGAGCTTATATTTGCCATCCAAAACAATGAAGAAGTGACCGAGGGGATGTTCGTAACCTGCATACTCTACCCCATGATCCTGCCTCCGACAATTCCATTCTGGATGGCAACAATCGGTATCGCGGTCGGTATCATCCTCGGCAAGGAAGTATTCGGCGGCACCGGGAAGAATATTTTCAATCCGGCGATTGTGGGCAGGACGTTTCTCGCGGTGACTTTCCCCGTGGAGATGGCAGCAATGTGGGTTCCCCCTTTCCGGAGCGGACTCGGTGGTTTCCTCCACTGGTCGCAATCCGCCGACGTCATCACCACGGCGACGCCGCTCAGCATGTTCAAGGGCGGTACCTCCGCAAACCTCATGGACATGTTCCTCGGATTCACAAGCGGGTCACTCGGGGAAACATCGGCGCTGATCATCATCGTGTTCGGCATCCTTCTGGTGATAACGCGCGTTGCAAACTGGCGGTTACCGCTGGCGACAATCGTCTCTGCGGCGGCGCTCGCCTGGATTATGAATCTTGCGAATCCTCAGCAGTTCGCCCCGCCGTTATATCATCTGTTAGGCGGCGGTCTCCTCTTCGGTGCCTTCTTCATGGTCACCGATCCGGTCACGGCACCGTTCACCTCGCAGGGGAAATGGCTGTATGGCATGTTAATCGGTTTCCTCGTCATCACGATCCGTAATCTCTCGGGATTTCCCGAGGGAATGATGTTCGCCATACTCTTTATGAATATGTTCGCCCCGGTTATCGATGACGCCGTGGTAGCGGTCAAGTACCGGAAGCGGAGGGTAAAATGAACAGCCGCTTCTGGATGATCGGACTACTTTTGATTATGGCGGTGTTGTGTTCAACCGCCCTGACCGTGGTGAACATTAAAACCGCACCGATTATCGAGTATAATAGCATGATCGCCCGGATGGGAATGGTACTCGATGTTTTTGCGATACCGTATGATCGGAATAACAGTGATACTGTCATCACAGCGTACAATACCGCGGTGGAAGAGCGCGAAGAGAAAGGTCTGCCCCTCTTTATCGACCGGGAAACCGGCGGCAGGGCTGTTTCCTTCACCGGTGCCGGTTTCCAGGGCCCCATCAGCGTAATCGTCGCGCTTGACAACGATACGATTGCGGGCTTCAAGGTTGTCGACCAGAAAGAAACACCGGGACTTGGTGCACGCATTACGGAAGAGGAATTCCAGCGCTCCTTCATTGGAAAGCAGGTTGCCGGCGGCATCACCATGACAAAATCAGGGAACTCCGGCGTGTCAGAGTTCGACGCCATAACCGGTGCAACCGAAACATCGCGGGCGCTGGAAAAGATTCTCAACCGGGGATTCGCCGCATATTTCACGCCCCAAAACTAAACGGGATTGACCGATGGGATTGAGACAGACGCGGGAATGGAAAATATTTTTTGACGGTTTCTGGACGAATAACGCCAGCTTCCGGATGATGCTCGGTTTATGTTCAACGCTTGCAGTGACCAACAACATGCGTAATTCATTCGCCATGTCGCTCGGTGTGATATTTGTTTCGACCGCGTCATCAACCATTGTCAGCATCATCAGGAAAATCATTCCCTCGCGAATCAGGATGGCCGTGTTCATGATGGTGATCTCGACCTTCACCATCGTTGTCGACCAGATTCTCAAGGCGTACTACCCGGCGATTTCCGAATCTCTCGGGCCGTATGTCGGCCTGATCATAACCAACTGCATCGTCATGGGGAGAACGGAATCCTTTGCTATCTCCAATCCGGTCGTTCCCTCGTTCGTCGATGCTTTCGGCGTATCGGGCGGCTATGCGTTTTCGCTCCTGCTGATCGCGGCGGTCAGGGAACTTCTGGGATTCGGAACGTTATTCGGCTTCATTATTCTCGGCGACTGGTGGACACCGTGGGTGATCATGATCCTGGCGCCGGGAGCATTCTTCGTTCTCGGACTGTATATCTGGCTGCTCCGGTCGATCTTTAAGGAGGCCACCTGATGCCGGTACATTTCACCGAACTCTTCATGATATTCTTTACGAGTATTTTTATCAATAATATTGCGCTCACGTACTTCCTGGGGATATGCCCGTTCGTCGCGGTATCGAAAGAAATCCCCACCGCGTTCGGCATGGGAATGGCGGTCGTCTTCGTCATGTTTATGACCATGGGAATTAACTGGCCGCTCTATCACCTCGTCCTCGTTCCCTTCAAGGTTGAATACCTGCAGTTTCTCGTGTTTATCATTGTCATTGCAACCTTTGTCCAAATTGTCGAGGCGTTCATCGACCGATACTCTCCGGTACTGTATGTCTCGCTCGGAGTGTTCTTGCCGCTCATCACGGTAAACTGCGCGATTCTCGGCGTGTCGCTCTTTTCGATCATCCGTGACTATTCATACCTTCAGAGTCTTTCCTTCGCGCTCGGGAGCGGGATAGGCTGGTCGGTTGCGATCATCGCCATGGCGGGGATACGACAGAAGCTGCGGTTCTCATCCATACCGATTGGACTCCAGGGACCCGGTATCACGTTAATTATTGCCGGGATCATGTCGCTGGCATTCATGGGATTTGCCGGCATGGTGAAATGAAGCGTTACGGGGCAGGCTGATTGGGCGCACGATAAATACGATAATAAAACGGCCGACTCCGTACAATAGACGATATACATCAACATCCACGATACACTGCTGATACTCTCAGTGGTCGAAATGAACTATTTA
>CAYWBT010000089.1:0-12004 GCA_964456585.1 uncultured bacterium | reverse complement strand
GTGCTGCCGGGCATCTTCGATTGAATCGAACCGTCCGATCCCTTTCCATGCGAACAACCCCGCACCGAGAGCGGTGATCTCACTCTGGGGGGTGATGGTAACCGGGAGACCGGTCACATCGGCTCGTATCTGATTCCAGAGCATGTTCTTAGCACCGCCGCCCACGACGCGGATGCCCGACGGCTTAAAACCGGTCGCAGCCTCTTCAACCTCCAGTGCACTCCTGAGCTGGAAGGCGAGACCTTCTAGTGCTGCACGATAGATTTCGCCCCGCGAGGTCATCACATTCAGTCCGAGGATGCCGCCCGGAACGTTGTACTTTTGGAGGGGGCCTGTCCCCGGAACGAAGCTCGGATTAAAAAAAACCGTGCTTGCATCAGGCCTGATTTCTTCCGCTTCGGAGATCATAATCCGGTAAATGTCATTGGCGTTCCCCTCCACTGCGAAAAACTGCTTACGCACCCACTCGAGCACGCCGGATCCCATCATCAGGAGCTGGGGATTCCACATGCCGGGAACCGCGTCGCATTCGAAGAGGAGTCCGTTTTCATACCCGCTGTCGTTCGGCGCAAAACTCCCGGTTCTGAGGAGCGCGATCTCCCACGTTCCGGAGCTGAGAACCGCTTCGTCCTTTCCCGCACCGGAGCCAATGAGCGCGAACTGCGTGTCATGACCTCCGGTGACAACCGGCGTTCCCGCGGGGAAACCGGTCGCCTCGCTCGCTGCGGCGGTCACCGTTCCGATCGTGTCTCCGGGCTCGACCCACCGGGGAAACCATGACGCATCCATACCCGCCAGGGCGAGCATGTTCTCCGACCATGTCCGGTTTTTCATGTCGAGCGCCATCATCGTTCCGGCGTTCGTCGAATCAATCGACATCTCACCCGATAACTTGAAGCTCAAAAGGCCGGCCATCATGAGCCATTTTTCGGCTCGATCGAAAACGTCCGGGGCATGGTCGCGCAGCCAGAGAAACCGCAGGAGGGTATTGAATCGTATGATCCGGTATCCGGTGATATCATAAATCTCGCGGGGATTCATCATGTCGGTGATCTTTTCAGCCGTTTCTTCGGTCCGGGTGCACTGCCACGAAATAACCGGGTAGACGGGCTCACCATCCGCACTAACGAATGTACCATCTGCGCCGAACGTGGTCACTGTCACCGCCTTAATCGCTTCAGGCCGTACCCGGGAACACACATCGCGTGAAGTCCTGCCGATCTTTTTCCAGATGGTGTCAACGTCCCAGATGTAGAAGGTGCCCTTACCGGCGGATTGTTCTCCCGGTGCATTCGGCTCGCTCGCCGACGCTATAAAATTCCCCGCAGCATCTACTGCGCTCACGGTAATGTTTGTCGAGCCGCAATCAATGACAATTACCACATCCTGTTCCATGTTTTCCTCTGAGTTCCTTCAAAAAGTTTGCAGTGCAATTACTCCTGTTACCGACAACTGTCATCCGTGTTTCACGGGTTATGAAGTTGAGTCTGCCATCCTTCCATGGTGTCTGCACCCTGGTACTTATATGTTGTTACTTATGGCGACAATAATGATGGCCACAATGAGCATGACCAGTCCGCGATTCATGGTGGAACGCGACCGGGGCGGTGCGCCATCCCATTCTCCCCTGAAAATTCCGAGCAGGTTCCCGACCAGAACATTGATGGTCATGACGAGCACCCAGCCGACGATCACGCCATACTGCCCCATTTTCGCTGCACCGGGACCATACAGGTACATGCCGCCGCACCAGATCAGGCCCATCGAGATGCCGAGCAGTGAATTGCGCCCGCCTTCGGGAACGAAGAATCCCTTGAAAGTTCCCCGCTTGAACATAAGGTAGAAGCAGTAGAGCAGGTTTACCACGCCGCCGGCGGTGAGAATGATCGGCCAGGGAGTATTCGCGGCGAAAATTTGCGGAACGCCAAGGTCCATTGCCGCTTCTTTGAGGGTGTTGCCATAGGCAAATCCGATGTTGAGCAGGGAGGACATGACACCCGCCGCGATTGCGATGGACAGGTTCACCGCAAAGGAGCCCTTCCGGGGTCCGGAGGAGGAACCGGCCGGATTGCGGTATGCATATGCCTGTGAGCACGTGACAATGCCGGCGATGACAACAATCAGGCCGACGATCAATATCATCCCCTGAAGGGTAAACAACCTTGCTGGTTCACTGGTAAGGAGCGGTATCAGCGCTCCGAGAACCGCTACGTTCCCCATGATGATCGGGAATGCCAGGGCCATTCCCAGCCGGTCCATCGCGAGTCCCGTGCAAATCGCACCGACACCCCACAGGCCGCCGAACAATGCCAGCATCCATATGTTTTTTGCGGGCGCTTCGGCATAGATGGTGCCGATTTCCGGAACCGTCGCCCTGATAAATATCCAGGTGAAAATAATCATGGCAAAAAGGGAGAAAAATGTCCAGGTATGTTCCCACTCCCATTTTTTCGTATACGTTCCGGGAAGATAGAACGAACCCTGCAGAATACCTGCCATGAGAACGAACAGCAAGCCGAATACCAGTGGCATGAACAGCCCCTCCTTGCAAAAAAGTGCGTGACGTGGTATGTTCAGTTCAGGTCGGGGAGATCGTACTCGCCGAGATCGAGCGGATATGTTCCGTACTCGCGAACGAGATTGATCACGTATTCGTAACGCTCCGCTGAGATATTACTCGGGACGGAATGATCGGACTGGAAAATCAATCCGCCGCCCTTTGCAGCATTGAGTTTCGTGAGCACAATTTTCTTGAGCTCGTCCATAGGTGCTTCTGCCCACTCCAGGACATCCATGTTTCCGCAGAACGCGATACCGTGGCCGTAGGTTCTTCGCAGGTCGACCACATCGAGGCCTGCCTTGGCTTCGAGCGGATTGTATCCATCGACGCCGATCTCGATGAAGTCTTCGAATATTTTGTTCACGTTGCCGCACCCGTGGTAGATGACCGGGATGTCGTGGGAATGAACTTCATCGACGAGGGCTTTGAGGCCCGGCTTGAAGATACGCCGCCACATCTCCGGAGAAAAGAGCATATCCTTCCGGTAGGCCACATCGCCCCAGATGACCATGCCGTCCATCATACCCTTTGCTGCCTTGATCTGTCCTCGGGTTATTCCCATCGAAAACTCGTAAATCCGCTCCACAAAGCGCTGAACCTCGTCGGGATACAATCCCAGCCAGAGCAGGGCGTTTTCGGAACCGATGATCCGCCAGAGGGATTCCATGCCCTCGCAGACGCTGCCGTACACGGGCATGTTGGGATAGGTTGCGGTGATGGAATCGATCCATGGTGGAATATTTCGAACGAATGCATCACCGACACCCGCAAGCTGGTTATCACCGCTGCCGAAGTACCGCCGGTCATCCAAGGGATCGTCGAACTCGAGCGCCGCCATCTTCTCGATGGTATCGGTCTCGAAGCTGATGAAAGCGGGCATCACATCCTCGAATTTCTTGCGTATTGTCGCACCGAAACCGGTCTTGACAATCACCTGTACATCGTTTTCCTCGAGAACCTCGAACTCCATGATTCGCGGGTCCATGTTCGGCACAGTTGCCAGCCAGTCGAGGTCATAGTACTTGTAGATGTTTGTATCGGCAGGCAACCCCTTCTCGCGCTTCCAGCGTTCAATGAAGCTTCCCCAGAAAAAGTCGGACACCGGTACACGGTCCGGTTCCTCGTGACGCAACGTTTTATTCATCCGGTCAAGTTTCGCAAGGCATTCAGGGGTTCTCTCCATGTGTCAGTTTCCTCCACTCTGTTCCAAATTGTGTATGTGGTATTGTTCGCATGGTATCCGTGACATGTATCTGTAGATTACGGTATTTGACCGGGTGAGTCAAGTTACAAATTACACCGTGCCAGGGTATTTCATGATGTGTCGGTACGGCGGTTGCTGCCGGCATTATCACCGTTGTCCAGTGTCACTTTCAGAGTCCCTTTTCCCAGCGTTCGCGGGTGCAGAGCGGGTCAGTCCATCGGTGGCCGATCCGGTTGGCAATGCCCTGTATATGATCGTGCGTCGGTTTGATCATATCCCTGCCCCTGATGTGCTCGAGCGTAAAGGTCTTCCATGGCTCAAGTTGGGTAGAGGAACGAATAATCGCTTCATGATCCATGATGCCGGTTCCCATGTCGGCCTCGTCGATGTGGGATACGAGGAGCTTGTCCTGCACCATGACATCCTTCACATGGAAGCTGCCGATCCGGTCGCCGAGAAGGGCAGCGGAGCACCGGGTGAAGCGGGCATTGTCGTACACGCGCTCGTTGTTCATCAGGTTGACGAAATCCAGGTTAATTTTCATGTACGGTGAACCAACCCTGTCGACGTACTCCTTCATGCGCTGGGGATTGTACACGATGGTCCACTGGGTGGTTTCCGGTGAGACCATGCAGCGGTTGTCCTCTGCGTAGGGTGCAAGTTTCCGAGCGCTCGCAACGAGGAGGTCGAGAGCCTTCTGGGAGAAATTTTCCGGGTGGTGAAGCCATTCGTTGGTCGGATGCATGCTTCCGATGGAGTGCTGGATGTGATCGATCCCGAGCTTGCCGCCGACCCGGATGCCCTTGATTAGGTTTTCCCTGCTCGACTTGTGCTTATCCGCGGTGGGTGAAAATACGCAGGATACGCCGTTGATATAACATTCGCCGATCGCCATCTCCATTTCACCGAAAAGGTCCCTGAGATACCTGATGTCATCGTCTGTCGTGTTGGGATCAATGCTGCCACCAACGACCCTAAATCCGATATCCTTATACCACTGGAGTGTTTTCCTGGTCACCTCGCGCGGTTTGCTCAAGTTGGTTCCGCTGTACGTCAGTCTCATGTTGTCTATCCTTTCTTTCCGGTGGTTTTTGTGGTTATTTCCCGTCAATTCATCGGTCGTGCCATCCCGGTTCGGCAGGAATGGCGTGATACTCAATCCTTGAGTATGAACAGCCGGGTTTCGTTCACCGCCATGTCCACGGTGAAAGCGGTTGTGCCGCTCGAAATCATCAGGTCGATCCCCCCTCCCGGGACGAAATCGCCCGGACAACGAGTACACACGCTGCAATCTACTGGATGATAGCCGTTCCACCTCTGCAAAACAAGCGGTTTTTCGTGAATGAGGGGCTGTATTCAGCCACCGTATCGCGGAGCATCTGAAAATACCTGTGCAAGACCAGTATCATCGCTCATCACGCGCTGTTTGCCGGTTCCTGCCGCTTCGCCTTTCAGTGTATCCCATGTTACTTCTTGACATTTGGGTAAAATTATGGCATTTTATATCAGATGTTTAGACCACGCATATTAGCGCTCTATCTATTTGATATATAGTAAGATAGAAATATTATGCCATCGGGGCCGGGTGCGCTTCACAAACGCACGTTGTTCCGGCCGTGGCAGGTCAATATGGGTAGTAAAGGCCGTGCTAGACGGGGAGTTAGCGGTGCCCTGTAACCCGCAATCCGCTAGAGCGGGGTTGAATTCCCGGACGAGACTTTACTTTCCCTCTGCTGAAACATGGTTTCGGGTGTTGAGAGTCAGGCTCCGCGCAACAGACAGTTTCCGAACCCCGTCAGAATCGGGAGATAGCAGCGGTAGGATTATCTGTTCTGTGTGCCGCGGAAACGCTTGGCTTGAGTCCGGTTCCAGGTGGATCTCCGGGGAAGTGAGCCGAGAATGGGTGCACGGCTGTATTATTATAAATGGTTGGGAAACTTGAACGTTGTCTGTTTGGCAACCGACCAGTTCCCGATTGTCACCACGGCAGTATGAGCCTATCACCACACGAACAGGTTACCATGTCGTACGTTGTTACCGCGCGAAAGTGGCGCCCGCAATTATTCAGCGAGGTTATCGGCCAGAACCATGTGACCGAGACGCTCCAGAACGCCATACGGACCAGCCGTGTCGGTCACGCTTATCTCTTCAGCGGACCGAGGGGCGTGGGAAAAACCACGGTTGCGAGGATTTTTGCCAAGGCGCTTAATTGTGAGCATGGTCCTGCCGAGGAACCCTGCAACGCCTGCCCCATCTGTACCAGCATACAGTCCGGGATTTCGTTGGACGTTCAGGAGCTTGACGGCGCTTCCCATAACTCTGTCGATGATGTCCGGAATCTGATTGCAAACGTCGGGTATCATTCCAGCGAATGCCGGTACAAGATGTACATCATCGACGAGGTGCACATGCTCTCCAAGGAGGCGTTCAATGCGCTTCTTAAAACGCTTGAGGAGCCGCCGTCGGGGGTGATATTCGTCTTTGCCACGACCGAACCGCACAAGATTATTCCGACCATTCTCTCGAGATGCCAGCGGTATGATTTCCATCGTCTGTCGGTTCACGATATCAGGGGGAAACTGCAGAAGATCGCTGCGACCGACGGTATCGAGATAGATGAGGATTCCCTGCTATTGATCTCCCGACGGGCAACCGGTGCGATGCGCGACGCCGAGAGTATCCTCGAACAGCTCAAGGCATCACGGGGATCGATGATAACCGTTGCCGATGTCAACGAGGTTCTCGGGCTGGCCGATAGGGGCGTGTACTTTTCCATTCTCGACCGCGTCCACGAGCACGATGCCAGCGGAGCGATTTCGATTTTCACTACGTATTTCGACGAGGGTGGGGATCTGAAGGAATTCGTGGAGGGTTTGCTCGGTCATCTCCGTGATATGATGTATACCGGCTTCAAGGATGGTCTCGAGCAGGTATTGCTCGGCGAGGATTTGAAGAAACGGCTCTGCGAACAGGCCGGATGGTATAAACAGGGCGATATTCTCCGCATGATCAGGTATATCACCGAGGTTGAGACAGCGCTGGCATATGCGGTGATGCCGGTGTTGCGGATTGAGGTTGTCCTCGCGCGCATGGCTGCCATGGAAACAACCATACAGCTCAACGACTTGTTCAGGCAGTTAGGCGGTGAGTCGCTCCGGAAGGAAACGTCTGACGGTCTGGTTCAGGCAGGTACGCCGGGAAAGAAGTCCGGTGCTCCGGGCCGGATTGAGCAGCAGGTTCCGATTCATCGCGAGGCGGTCCCGGAAAAAACGAGCGAACCCGCGGTACTGTCAGAGGATGGCGGCGGAAACGAACAGGAGGGGAGCGTTGGGGCAGCTCCCGTTATCGACGATGTTTCCCGCGCATGGCAGGACATTGTCGCCGATGTCACCGCAAGCAAGCCTGCCTTTGGGCCCTCGCTTGCTCTCGGTGAACCGCTGGGATTCAGCGATGGAATGCTCATCCTTGGCTTCGATGAATTCAACGAGTTTCACCAGAAAACGGTCGAGGCCAATTCCACGCAGATTGCCGAGATTATCGGTGCCCGCTTGGGAACGGTGGTGCGGCTTGCATTCCAGTTGAAGAAATCGGACGATGGGAAAAAAAAACGGACGGAACTCGATGACCTTATTGCCCGGGAACCCATTATCGGGGATATCATCGGGCGATTTGATGGAGAAATAAGCCAGTAATTAACGCCGGTGACCTGCCGCGGAGATATGGCAAGGAAGGAATGGATACCATGGCCAAGGGATTTGGTAATATGATGAAACAGGCGCAGAAGCTTCAGCAGCAGATGATGCACATGCAGGAAGAAATGGCGAAAAAGACGGTCGAAGGATCTGCCGGTGGCGGCATGGTCACGGTGACCATGAACGGGAACAATGAAGTCCTCGATATCAAGATCGATCCCGAGGTCGTTGACCAGGAGGATGTGGAGCTTCTCGAAGACCTCGTGGTGGCTGCGGTGAATAATGCGCAGGAAAACGTTAAGACGATGATGAGTGAGGGAATGGGGAAAATCCTGCCCGGCGGTCCCGGCGGATTTGACATTCCCGGATTAGGGTGAGATCATGGAGAAGAACGGAGTTTTCGATACGCTGGTGGAAAAGCTGACCGGACTTCCCGGAATCGGCAGGAAAACCGCACAACGTCTCGCTTTTCACATCATGAAGCTGGATGACAGAGAAGCGCTTTCGATTGCGCGTGCCATCGAGGATGTGAAGAGCAAGGTGACACGGTGTTCTACATGCATGAATCTTACCGAGACCGATCCCTGTTCGATCTGCGCCGATCCGAAGCGTGAACAATCGACCATATGCGTCGTTGAGAATCCTTCCGATGTCAATGCCATCGAGAAGGCGGGAGTCTTTCGTGGGCTGTATCACGTATTGGGGGGTGCACTTTCGCCTCTCGATAATGTGGGGCCCGATGAGCTGCATTTACGTGAGATCGAGGCCCGTCTCGACGGTTCGGTGAGTGAGGTCATTATCGCCACGAATCCGACTGTCGAAGGTGAGGCGACCGCATCGTACATCGCGAGCCTGCTTACGGATTCGGATGTCCGGATTACCCGTATCGCGCGTGGACTTCCGGTCGGCGGCGATCTCGAGCTTGCAGACAAGGTTACCCTGGCGAGAGCCCTCGAGGGTCGCCTGTCTCTCAGGCAAGATTGATGATTAACGTGTGCGAACTGGAATTGTGAATATGAAATCACGTCTCCTGACCCTGGCGAATATCCTTACCATGTTCAGGATTATACTCGTTCCCCTGTACCTGTATCTCTTTGCCATGAGAACGTGGTATGGGGTGTTTCTTGCCGGCCTTGTTTTTGGGATAGCGGCGGTAACCGATCTTATCGACGGTAGAATCGCCCGTAATCGCAACGAGGTGACCAGGCTGGGGAAGTTCCTCGATCCGCTCGCCGACAAGTTTCTCGTTATCGGTGTGCTCATCCAGTTCTGTCTCATGGGATTGATGAACGCCTGGCTTGTCGGCATCATCGTTGTCCGTGACGTCTGGATCACCTCGCTGAGAATTATTGCCATCGCGCGGGGGAAGGAGCTAAAAACATCCGGAAACGCCAAGCTTAAAACCACCATTCAAATCGTGGTCATTTCGGTGACAATTGTGGTGTTCGGTGTCCGGAGCGTAGTGATAGAGTTCTTACCCGGGTATACGGGACAGTGGATCGAACTGGGTTACTACCGTCTGTTCTTCAACATGCTCCTTTTAGTCGCGGTGGTGTTTACGCTGTATAGTTGGGGACGCTATATGCTGGGAGGGGAAACGACCGAGGCTTACCGGAACACGGAGGAGAGATAAGGTCGGAAACACCGTTTCGTACGATAACAGGGGAGCATCACAACGGGGAAAAAATATGGGGAAAGATCGGGGTGATAGTACTATCACCAATAAGCGTAAGCCGAGCGGTTTTCTAGATCGCTTTGCCATGATTGTTTCGAGCGGGTTTTATATCGGGTACATCCCGTTCGCGCCTGCGACTTTTGCATCTTTCGGTGTTCTCATGCTGTACTTTATCATACCGGAGTACCTGATAATCGGGAGGTTATGGCCGGTTATGATCGGGCTGTTCTTCCTCGGCGTATGGACATCAACCCGGTGTGAGTCCATATGGGGAAAGGATCCCGGCAAGGTAATCATCGATGAGGTCGTTGGCATGATGCTGACGCTGATGTTGGTGCCGTGGAATTGGAAGACGCTTTTGTGCGGATTCTTCCTTTTCAGGGTCTATGATATTTTAAAGCCGCAGCCGGTGAGGTACCTGGAGCGGTTTCCCCGGGGGTGGGGTATTATGATGGACGACATAATGGCCGGTGTATACTCGAATATTACACTTCGGATTATACTTATCATGATGCCCTGGTGGAATGATCAAGGAATGCTGTAGTTTGGTCGTGAGTTCACGGTGTATCGAACTGTGTTGATGGCGAGGGAACTAGGTGTCATTTGATGGTATAGACGGTTTATGATGTCCCACAGGCTCGTGGCACTGGTGTGGCGTGAAGGATTTTCCCGCAGTTTCTTTTCCCTTTTCGCAGTATGTTCCTCGCATACACGAGTAGCTCCGCGAATTTCATTGTGATAATACAATAAAGGAAACGTGCAGGATTTTCATGGAAAAGATACAGCCGGTTATTGAGCTGGTGATTGTCGGGAACGAAATTCTCGCCAACCCGTCCCGGGACCGGAACAGTCATATCCTGGTAAAAAACCTTGTGTCGGCGGGATTTCCGGTGCAATTCATCGCCGTCGTCGGTGATGCCCGGGATGATATCATCGGTGTATTCGGAACGGCTGCGAGACGGTCGGATGTTGTACTGGTGACCGGGGGATTGGGGCCAACATCCGATGACCTGACCGTTTCCGCCCTCGCTGATGCGTTCAAACGTGAGCTTGCATTTGACGAAGAGGTTATGACGCTGATTCGCGACCGATTCAGGCGCAGAAACCGCCCCATGAGTGAGTCGAATCGAAAGCAGGCAATGATACCGGTCGGTGCCCAGGTCATTCCCAACGAATGGGGGACAGCCCCGGGTATCTACCTTCGGGCCGAGCACGCTGATTTTTACCTCATGCCTGGCGTGCCCCGGGAAATGGAGCGGATGTTTTCGGAGAAGGTTCTCCCGCGGCTCCGTGATGAGTATCTATCAACCATTGTCGAGGTCGAGATACTTTCGGTGAGCGGGACGACCGAATCAGAGCTCTATGACCGCATCTGCCGGATACCCGGTGTGCGGGATTCGGTGTTCTTCTATCCCAGTCCGACCGGAATTACTGTACGGATCGTGACCACGGAGGATGCTTCCTGGAGTGCACGGACTCTCCGGGTACAGATTGTTGAAGAACTCGGTGACCTCGTGTATGCAGCGAGCGAGACGAGTATGGAAGAGGTTGTCGGTGCACTGCTCGCCGAACGCAGGCTGACCATAGCTGTCGCTGAATCGTGTACCGGTGGACTGGTCATGCATCGCCTGACGAACATTCCGGGCTCCTCACGCTACGTGCTCTGCGGTGTTATCGCCTATTCGAATGAATCGAAGACAAACTTGCTTGGCGTTGATGCCGGAATCATTGAGGCGCATGGTGCGGTTTCGGCGGAGGTGGCAGTAGCGATGGCGAGCGGTATTCGGGAGCGTACGGGTGCCGATATCGGGGTGTCGACAACCGGCATTGCAGGCCCCGGAGGTGGGAGTGCCGATAAACCAGTGGGACTGATGTATTGCGGTATAAGTACCGGAGAGCGGACAGTAACAAAGAAGTTGCAATTTGTGGAAGATAGAATTATTAATAAGGGAAGAATGTCACAGACCGTACTGGACAAGGTACGGGCGTATTTATTACAGGGGGATCGGGAAGAAATATGAGAACATTCATTGCAATTGAGATACCGGAAAATATACAGTATATCGTCGGGGAATATATCGAGTCAGTCAGGGAATTGATTCCTCATGTGAAATGGGTGAAACCCGAAAATCTTCACCTGACGATAAAGTTTCTCGGTGAGATAACGGAGTCTGACCTGAAAAGGGTGAATGAATGTATTACGCGGACTTCGGCTGAGTACGAACCGTTCGTTATGGGGCTTTCGGACATTGGTTTTTTCCCGAGACGCGAGAAACCGAAGGTGCTGTGGCTCGGTGCCGATGGCGGGGAAGATATACTGCTCGGTCTCTTCCATGACATGGAACACTGCCTCGAGGAAATAGGATTCGATCGTGAGACCCGAACGTTCTCACCGCACCTCACTATTGGCAGGGTCCGTCGGTATGTCGAGACAAACGTACCCGAGCAGCTGCCGGAATTCAAGACAACGAGCTTCGGGGTAAAATCCATCGCGGTTATCAAGAGCACGCTGACCCCCAGCGGACCAATCTATGAAAAGATATTTGAAAGCAATTTGAATAGTCAGTCGGTCAGTAATCTGTACTGATCGGTGCGGTTGGAGTCACCACGGTGCACGATATGCTATCGTTCGAATTTCAGGTGAATTGTAACCGGTATACTCTTGACCAGTACCGTACCATGTAACCATAAGCCGAAGGGGATAACAGTGGTACAGAAAAACAATTTCGATGTGGACAAAAACCGGGCGGTCGAGATGGCGATCAGCCAGATAGAAAAGCAATTTGGGCGCGGTTCCATAATGAGGCTTGGTGATGACAGCATGAAAGTCGATGCAGAAGTCATTCCCACCGGATCGATTTCGCTCGATAACG
>CAYWBT010000088.1:0-12041 GCA_964456585.1 uncultured bacterium | reverse complement strand
GCTGGAATTCTAATATTCTGACCGAAAATTTTGATGTTACGAAAGCCCGCCAGCATTATAGAACCATCGATCCGGGGAACCGTCCCCTCCATGTCAATAACACTGAATACGCACTCTACCTCTTCGACATCGCGACCATCACCGAGAACGTGCAGCGTGTCGAGGTTGAAATAACGATCGCGAACGATTATCGGATCCAGACCTCCCAGATTTTCACCAAAAAAAGTAAGGGGGGACATGATGCAAACGGTGATAATTACCTTCATTACAATGCCCAGTACTGGAACACGATGGCCCAGGCGGAGGGAAATATCAAAGACAGCTCGAACCTGCGGACGGTCAGCATTGATTTTGGGTACGAGGTCGCGAATACCATCTACGGTTTCGATTGCCACTTCAATTACCGTGGATTCAAAGTAAATGGTGAGTATGTCACGAATAATCATTGGTATATGTATGCTGACGGCATCCCCGGAAACGGTCTTTTAGCCATGCTGCCCCAGGATATTACCCCCCGGAGCGGACACCGTTCGTCTCAGGCTGACCAGGCATACTATCTGGTCGTGGAAAAGGACTGGGATCATATTGGTTTTGCCGGCGAGTACTTTAAAATGGGAAAGTTTTACCGTCCGAACTTCAACTACTTTGTTGCCGGTGAAAAGGGGGGTAATTCCGTCAATCAATGTAATAATACCGTGCGGTTTTCCATGATAGAAGACAACGATGACGACGATCAGTATCCCGACACGATGTATTACACCAGGATCATGGCGATAAGTATGCAGTCGCTGATCGATCCTGACGGTGTTTTTCCGGGGAACGACGCTGACCATGACAGCTACCCGGATAATGAAAAAAACTTCAACGGTCTGCCTGACTACGATGAGCCGTTCCTCATGTTCGATGTCGATCCCGATGAATTCGTCTTTGGTGACGATTTCAACAATAACACCATCCCCGATTTCCGCGAAGACGACATGAAGTACGATACTCCCTACGAACTTGACCGTCAGGGACGGCATTTTTACCTGCGGGTAACTCCCCAGAAAAATATCAATGCTGTTTTCGGATCGATGCGCACGGGTGGTGTCGGGCTGGACACCCGGACATACGATGATTACCTCAAGATCAACATCAAGTATGACATATTCACCGTCGGCCGCATCTTTGCCGAATACCGCAACGAAAGAATTCAGGATAATATCCAGGATAAATTCATCGTCGTTCCGCCCATCAATACGTTTTCGGAAGGTATTTCGTTTCGCCGCGCATTCTACCAGAGGAATCTCTACTTCGACGAGGTCGAATACCGTAACTCGAAGGTAAACAAGTTCTTTCTCGATTCGAAGATCAGGGTTATTCCCGCGGTAACCCTTGAAAATCATGTCAGGTACGAACGCAATGATCAGCTCGAGGGAACGATGTATGACAACACGTTCCAACCTCATGATGTCGTCTCGACACTTGCGATAGTCAACAAGATTGCCTGTACGAAGCAGTACGGCAAATGGATACTCTCTCCAGGTGTTAAATTCCGCCTGTATAAAAAAGACCGCTCACAATCGCTGCATCCACTCGACCATTGGCTGATGCGGATACCGCTCGTTACCATGAAATACGTACTTTCCCCCGCAACCAACATCACCTTTGGCATGCAGGGATTTCCGGGACTTGAGCTGATGTACAAAGATTATATCCAGGACCACAACAACTTTCGTAAAACGAATTACGTGGTCCAACTTGAAAACAAGAGTTCATACTTCGGATTCGAAGTCTGGGGAGGAATCGGGTTTAAGGCGGAGCGGATAACCTTCGACAAAAGCTATCGGAAGTTCGAGGAATATCGTTCATCTACCTTTTTTGTCCAGCTGCTGCTCGGCTACTGACCGTGGTCTGAATAGTACTTGTGAAACTGTTTGACACTGCGTAACTTTCATTTTAAACTCTTCAAATATCAATGTCAGCGAATAGACACAACGGGGGGGTTGACCATACCGCGTTTTGGGCACCACATAAACTGGCTCCTTACCTTGGTAGTAATCATTGTTTTCCCCTGCCCGAAGGGTATGACTGGAGGTAATAGCGTGCATCAGGAACAGGTCGTTTGGTATATTGATAATTTCACCACTATCGGCGGCAACACGATCACGGTACTCGGCGAACCCCGCGTCGTTGCACCGTCCGGAGAGTCGTTCATTGAGTTCGACGGAATCGACGACGGCATCCAGGTGGATAACCACCCCCTCGAGGGCGCCGGTGAATTCACCATTGAAATTATCTTCCGTCCCGACACCGGCGGTCTCGCAGAACAGCGCTTTCTGCACCTCCAGGAGAGCGACAGCGAGAACCGCCTGCTCATCGAAACCCGCCTGACCGACAACAACGAGTGGTACCTGGACACCTACATACGGTCGGACGATACCAGCCAGGCGCTCATCGATTCATCCAAGCTCCATCCCGTCGGCGAATGGTTTTCCGCTGCGCTCGTTTTCGATGGCACCGAAATGCGACACTATGTTAACGGTATCCTCGAACTTTCGGCTGAAATAGCGCACTTCTCCCCGCCACACGCCGGAAAAACATCAATCGGCGTTCGCATGAACAAGGTGTGCTGGTTTAAGGGCGCAGTGAAGCGGGTACGGTTCACCCGGCGGGCGCTCGCACCTGCGGAACTTCTGGTATTGTGAGATAGTGTGTCGGAAAAATGTTATAATTAGTTATGCAATTAAGCAATATTTAAAGAACATACTCTTTTTCTGGATTGAAGTATTTAACGAATGAATCATTACAAATAGTGGAGAATAGTACATGTTAAATCCCTCTCGAATATCACGGCGCGGTATACTACAATCAGGTATTGCATGTGCGGCAAGTGCTGTATTAGGAAATACACCCGCTCACGCAACAAACATGCGGCCAAAGGGTCAGTTTGAAACGAAAAAGGTGATTTATCTCGGCGGTGACATGTGGCACAATGGATATGGTCAGGAATATGACTTGCGTGCTACTTTTGAAAGGACTGACTGGTCAATTATTTATTCACAGGATGCGCGTTTCGTGACGCCGGAACTTATCAGTGATGCCGATCTCGTGATCATTACTCGTTGGGGAGCGCCAATCCCTGCAGGATGGAGCCCGAACCCGTTAGTAGAATCACGACCGCAATCCGATGGTTATCCAAGCGATGAGTTTATTGACGCTCTAACGGATAATGTAATAAACCGGGGAATGGGCTTCATTGCGCTGCACTGTACAATCGCAAGCTATCTCACGCCGAAATATATGGATCTCATGGGGATAGAGTGTATCATGCATGGTCCGGTCCAGACTGTCCATTTACATAATTTCAATCAAAACCACCCGGTGACTGAGGGAATTGAAGATTTTGACTTATCTGTCGATGAAAACTTCGGTGTCAAATTTATCAATAAAGACGCTGTCCCCCTTTACGAAACCACCGGGGAACAGGATAAGCGTCATGATATTGCCGGATGGAGTCTGGCACAGGGGAAAGGTCGTGTTGTCGGTCTTGCTGCGGGTCATAATCGGTTTGCCTGGGTTCACCCGATATACCGGCAGTTGCACTGGCGTGCTGCTCATTGGGCAATGAACGAAGAAATTCCCTCCTGGACACCACCTGACCAGAAAAATTAAAACGGTTAACTTTTTGGGTGACTCTGTCCAAAAAGTTAATCAGGTTATATAGTTAGACATCGCCAAATAAAAACACCGAACTATCATTCGATGCCTTTTCAACCTTTTTTATTTCCTCATCATGATCCAAACGCCGTTCCAGTCGGGCGGAGGAGGATTCTTAATAAAGTTTTCACACCTGTCGATAAAAGCACGGGATGGTTCATCACCATTCTCGGCAAGCGTGCTTAAGATGTTCTTCGCCTGATGAAAATCCCTCGCTTGATACAGGCTCAGGGCCTTTTCGAATGCATCGCGATTACGCAGGGTATCGTCACTCAGTTCCCCCTTCACGCCAAGTAACTCATAGACACTAACCGGGGTAATCTTCCCCTTGTACCTGAGTATGTCCATCATACGAAATTCGAAATAGTCGTCGGCACCGTCCTTGGTATACTCGCTGACAAGAATGCTCGTCTTGTAGTACTTGTTGAGTCCTTCGAGCCGGAAAGCGGAATTTACCGTATCACCGATAATCGTGTACTCGGTTTTCCGTGCCGATCCGATATTCCCCATCGTGATCTCACCGCTCGTGATACCGAAGCGTGTCACGAGGGGCGTGTCGTTTTCACGAATAGCCCGCTCGATCTTTTCGTTGATGATCCTGAGGGCTTCCAGCGCGGCGAAACAGGCATTCCGCGTGTGGTCGCTCTCTTCGAAGGCACCAAAGACCGCAAGGATCGCATCGCCGATATACTTGTTGATAAACGCTCTGTTTTCGATGAGTGACTCGGAAACATCGGAGAGATAATTGTTCAACCGTGAAACGACCTCGCGCGGGTGCATCGATTCCGATATGGTGGTGAAATTGGCGATATCAGTGGCCATCACGGTGGCGTTGAGCGTTCGTCCCTGAAGATCAATCGCGTTTGGATTTTCGAGTATCTCCTCGAGAACGGTATCGTTGACATACCGCTCGAACTGCCTTCTGAGGAGCCGTTTATCCTTGCTTTCCGAAAAATACCCCGATACAATCAGTCCGGCGAAAACCATGGAAGCGGTGATGACAATATCAATCGCCCGAATCCAAATATTCTGGCTGATCAGCAGGTACGTAGCCACGAGTATAAATGTGCTCAAGACGAAAAATACGATGATGAATGTGCGCAGGCTCTCGATGTAGTTATTAATGAGAAATAAAAGCGCAGAAACAAAGGCCATAATCAGAATGACAATCCAAAGGGGCGTCCGGTAGATAAAGTCGTTCGCGAGAAAGTTCTCGATCGCCGTCGCATGAATTTCGAGTCCGGGATAGAGGGCGCGATACGTAAGCGGTGTCGGCTTTAAATCGAGGAGCCCCGGGGCATTGGAACCGATGATGACAATCTTTCCCTTGAAAGCTTCGGGAGGAATCGGCGGTTCCTCCCCCTGCTCCATCATGAGAGACGACACAAGCGCCGCATGAAACGAGTAGTAGGAGAAAACACCGTCCGGTCCGCCCCTGCCGTACCAATTCAGGAGCACCATCCCAGATTTATCGATGGTGGTATCGCTGCCGATCTTATCGAGGTAACGAAGCTGGATATCCCGTTCATCGAGAAGCTTACGCGCGATCGAATAGCCGGTCGAAGCGATGTATCTATCCCGGTATTTCATGACGAGCGGATACCGTCGTACAATACCGTCACCCTCAGGGAGACAATCAACAATCGCCAAGCCCGCAGCGCCGCGTGACAGGACCTTCAGCGGAAAAACCACGGTTTCGTTATTGTAAAGGTCGAGGGAGCGATAGGCCTCGTTGTCACCGATGAAGACCTTTTCGTTAAAGGCGGTTTCATTCTCCGTTCCCTTCTGGGCGGCAACGGCAAGGTAGGTGATACCGGATTCTTCGATGGCATCGCCGAATTCTGTATCGGTTACTCCCTTGCCCCTGACATTCGCGCGGTCGATGTCAGGCTCGGTAAACATGATGTCAAAGACGACCGCACGTGCCCCGCACGATGACAAATACCGGACAATTTGTGCATAGAAATCCCGCGGCCAGGGCCATCCGATCCCCCATTCATTCGCAATAACGGTCAAGCTCTTCGTATCGATGGTGAGCACGACAACGTTCTCCCGTTTTTCCGGGACACGTCGGTGGATGTTTACCATGGCATCATACAACTTCCAGTTCAGGAAATTCCAGAAGCCGGCAAACGTTTGCACTGTCATCACTAAGAAGATGATGCAGGCGAGAAAGAGCTCGAAGTAGAAAAGTTTACGTGGTCTGTGCTTCATCTTGGGAGACATTCCGCCGGTAACCCGCCTGTCTGGTGAGTGGAGGTACGGAGTGGATTAAAAAGCTACATTTTCCCTGAAACTGTCGGCGAATTTACTGCCGGAATAATTCTTATAGTTCCCGAGTTCTTTTGTTATTCGTTTCAACCGTTCCTTGAAATCCGGATGATTTCGATAGTTCAGATCGAAGATGTCGATCCGGGCTTCGTGCACGGTCATCATTCGGCTGAGCAGGCTCTGCAAAGCGCCCAGATCGTAACCGCTTCGGGCCATATAGCGGAGGGCCATGCGGTCCGCCTCATATTCCTGTTCATCAAGCTTCGGGCTCGTGGCGATGGAGACCGCCCGGTTGGTAATGCCGATCAGGTCCATTTCAACCTCTGAGGAACCACCCGTTTCGTCATCCAGCCCCTTGAACGCTGTATCTGCCTTGATACTCTCCTTTCGGTCGGCAAGCTCCTGCATGGCATGCCCGGCGATAACGTGTGACATTTCGTGGGCGAGAAGAGCGGCAAGCTCGGACTCGTTCTCCAGGAGTTGAAGGAGTCCCCGTGTCATGATGATGTATCCTCCGGGGCACGATATGGCATTTATGCGGTCGGTGTCGAGAAGGTATAAGATGAACCGCGTGTCGTACTGCTCGGTTGCTTCCGCGAGATACCAGCCGACCATGTGGACATATTCGATGATTTTCTTGTCCTCGACAAGCGATCCCTCGGCGACCGAAGAAGCGATTGTATACCCGGTGGAATGCTCGTTTTCGTAGGAGAGATTTGAACGCTTGCGGGATGATTTCAACTTATATTTTCGGAAGAGATCGTCACGCGAAACAGCCCGGGCCCGGTTGCTGGAAAATGTTTCGAACGCCTTGGGAGAGATGTCGTATCCCTCAACCGGAAGCTCGGCGAGGTTTGCGGTGTTTCCCCGTGCATACCGGGTCCAGAAACCCTTGATCGAAGCGGTCAGTGTCGCCGGCGATGCTGTGACAGAAACTTTGCCGGGCAAAATCGACACCGCATCCAGACTCCTGCCCCCTTCACGTGCACCTTCACCGGTCGAGAGGGAGTTTTCCGATACCCACATCTCCTTCTCGGTATACTTCACCCGATACCAGCTCTTCTTTTCCTCCAGCACATCGAGGGACGTGCCCTCGGGTATGAGGGTCACCAAAGGGTAGAACGATCCCGGCCCGGAACGCGCCTGCGCCTCCTGAACAGATACCTTAACCGTCCGGGCAGCGGCGACAAGCATGAGCGCCAGAACAATACCTCCCAGTATACCGCAGTATTTCTGTATCTTCACCTCGATCACAACCTCTCTCAAGAAGATGTTTTACGATGTATCGGATTTATAGATTACCTGATACATCCACCGTGAAATGGAGGGAACCTGTTCACTCAGAATTTTTTTAAGCATGCGCACCTGTACCTGGTCCTCATCCCCCCCGTTCGTTTGCGCTTCCTGGACATAAGAATCGATGATCGAACCGCTTGCCGAATCCATGGCCTGGACAGACAGAACTCCGTTCGCGAAGAAGAAGGTAAAGGTTTTTTGATTTATCTTTTTCGAGGTCGTGCGTGAAGAAACCTCGTGTTCAACCGAGAGCACCATATCGGTCCCGTCGTCGACCGCGGCATCAATGCCCCGATATTCCTTGACACGAAAACCGGCATCGTTGATACTCTTGGTAATCCCGGCTTTGACCTTGGAGTCAACCTCGCCTTGGAAAACAACGCCGATATCAAGGGCTTCATCGATAAGACTGTCGAGCGCAGCCATGGTATTGTTCAGGTCTTCTTGGCGCGATCTGACAGTATTTCCACCACCCAGAAGCGATAAGTCCTGGCGTGACTGTTCGCGGAGAACGAGATCGGTGATTGTCCTGGAGAGCAGCCTGGCACGGTTGATGTCATTATCCCCACCTTGGGAGAGTGCCAAGTCGACTTTACTGTCGGTATTCTTGATTCTGTCCCTGAGAACAGCGGCGTACGTGCTCTTTGAAAGAACAGCCCATGCCTCGTAGGATTCTATTTTACGGTTGAATTTTGACGAAGCTATCTCGATACCGGGGATATCGCGAGAGGCGCTCACCTTGATATTATTTTTCAGTACGGTGAGACGCTGCTCGGTTGTCTTCCCCCGGACGGTCTGGCTTTGAGCCCACTGATCGATCATGGTTACGCCGGTGATTTTCGATTCAAAATACTGGACGATTTCGAACCGCGCCACCTTGTTCGCAGCATCGGACGTGTCACCAAATCCCGAGCGAATAAGGTACTTGTCCTCCGGGTACTTCTGCCGTATCTCCTTCGGCATTTCAGTCTGGGCGAAACACCACTGCGCATGGGCGGCGAGGCAAAAAAGCGCCATTACTACGCTACCGAACATACGGGTATTACGTACCATTACCATCCTCCAAGCGCTAAAATAACCGGACTCACCAGCGAAATCACTGGGCGCTCATCTTGTCGATCGCTTTGTCAAGGTCATCCAGCGCACTTTTTGCCTTGAGCTCAGAATATTCGGCTGCGGCATCGCGTGAGGCAGCTCCTATGGATTTCTTGATAGAATCCATGGAAATCTCGACCAACGCATACACCCTGCCGTCATTCACCGCAACCTTTGTAATATCAACACCGCTGAGGGTGACATTTACCACCTGTTTGCCGACTGATTCTGAGAATTGGAGCGCCCTGCTTTCCTCCATGGTACCGCTCTGCTGGAGGAAAGTTCGCAGCATACTCTGCACAGTGATCTGTATCTTCCCCGCGAGGTCATTACGCGCGTTTCCGACCGCCACATCCTTGCCAAGTTGTATTGAAGCAGTTTTCTCGGAAGCACCGGTACCGTAAATCTTGTCCTTTGCTTTCGGCGGATTCAGAAACCAGTCAGGCACGCCACCCTTGCTCACCATACCCGAACCACACGCACTGACGATGAACGAAAGAGTAATAATCGCTGCAATTCCCCTGATTGCGGTGTTCGTTCTCATTCTCTCCCCCTTGTTTGTACTGGTACGTTTTAAATTGTGAAACACGTTTCTGTTTGATTATGTACGCTTCAGTATTATTCTCCAGGTCGACCGGGCGGTTCCGGTAATGCCGAGGGAACTCCGCCGCCTCCATCACCCCCACCACCGCTTAATGCCGCTGCCCCGGCTGCTCCGGCGATAACAATGCCGGCTAATATGTAGAGCTTTTTACGGGACTTTTTCTTCTTGCCAAAGAGAAGCTCATTGCCGACCTCAAGGATAACCGTTCCCATGATATCATCGATGGAACCCTTGTGCTCACGGCTCGAGGTGGAAATCGATTTTCCGCTCTCCACATCAATGATCCGTACCGACACCAGGTAGGTATTACCCACCAGACCGATCTGCCCGATCACGATCCTGTCAACCTGCAGCATCTTGCCGAACTCAATCGCGCATGAATCGGATACGCAGCCCATATTCTGTATTTCAAACTGCTCGAGTATCTTGTCCACCTGTGTCTGCTCAACGACCTGATACTGATCTAAATTTTCAGATGCCGTATACTCAGTCGATACCAGTTCCTGAGAAATATAGGAACGTAACTTTTCCGATAATACTTCCGCTTCGACCGGCGAAACTCCCTTCGCATCCATGTTGAGGATCGCAATAGTATAGACATCATCGTCAGTATAGACATCATCATCCTGTGCCTGCACTGCACCCGGAACAAAGATTCCCATCAGAACCAGGTACCACGACAGGTATGTAATCAGTATCTTTCGACTCATGAACCGACCCTCCCTGTTCTTTTATTCACACGCAACCTTTTACTGTTCAGTATTATATGACGGTGTATTAATAAGTTCCTTTATGTCGGGCAACACCGTATACTTTTTAGTTACCGGTACGAGGCGGTAGGAAATATTCTCCAGTTCGCCTCCGTCAAATGTCAGTACTACCTCACCGACCCTGCCGGCATTTTTCCCTGCCTGAACGATGCGGCACTCGGAACCGTCCACCATTTCCGGCTCCTCCAAAAGGGTTTGCGAGTGTCCCCCGATAATGAGATCGATGTCATGCCACCGATCCGCAAGCTTCCGGTCAGCATTGATCCCCAACTGTGACAGGACAATGATATAGTCGCTCGATTCCTTCAGCACCGGCAGGAGTTCGCCCAGCGTTGAATCTGGTTCCTCTATCTTATAGTCACGCGTATCCTGCGGCAGAAACCTCACCGCTTCATTGGACAGAACCCCTGTGATCCCAATCCGTACACCGTGGACCTCAACAATCCGGTAGGGGGTAAATACCTTGTCACCCTCATCGGTGAAAATGGAAGTATTCACTATTTGTTGTTTGTACTGCCCTGCAAGTTCGAGGAATTTGCCGAGCCCGTGATACAACTCCTGGTCGCCGATTCCCCAGACCTCATAGCCCATGATCTCCATGAGCCTGAATATTTTCCCCGCGGTTCTCTCAACCTTCATCAGGCTGAAATACCCCCCGGAATCAAGAAGCAGCACCTCCGGGTAGGTTTCATGGTATGACCTAACGAGGTCAACCCGTTCCGCAAGACCACCGTACGGATCTTCCCTGCATGTTGGGCAACCGACCAGTTTTCCGTTCGAGTTATTCGTAAAAAGAATCCGGACAACAGTGCTTTCGCTCGCAAACGAAACCGTAAGACTACTTATCAGCATCTCCAGGAGCACTGCCGAGAACAGCCACGATCGCATCTTCCAGTTCCTTTATTACATCCTCAGTATTATTCTCCGGGAATCCGGTGTGAACGTACCGGACATCTCCCGCGCTATCAAGTAACACCGAATGCGGGAGCGGCGGATTCCCCACCAACTCAATAACAACAGCATATCGGTCAACAAGAACCGGCAGCTTTGTACCAAGCTCGTCAATAAGTTGCTGTGCAAGTCGTTTGTCCTCACCGGTGTCGATCAGGATTACTTCCAGTCCCTGCTCTGCATACTTCTCTCTAATTTTCTCGAGTTCGGGAATTTCTCGTTTGCACGGTTTGCAGGTCGATGAACAAAAGCTGAAAAGGAGCGCTTGTATATCCTCCTTCGCCCGTTCACCTACATAATCGTTCAGGAAAAAATTGCTGCCGTCAATGCGTTTCGTGAAAAACCTTGGAAAGGTATCACCAACCTTGAGCCGTTCACCCTTTTCCGCCATCGCCGGAACATTCGCACCAAGAATCAGAAGCACCAGATATATCAGTATCGATCGTCTTTTCATGGTAAGCACTTCTCCGTTCTTAATCCAGTCTCAAACAAAAACCATAAAAAAATGAGCTGCCGATCATTTCACTCATTTTTGAAATGAAAGACAAGGAAGCAATTGTTCCGGTACTATTTAACACGCACCGGCCCGATCACCATACAAAACCTGTTGAACGGTTCCTTTGCAGAACCGTAGGAAATCCGCTCTACGAAAGTCCTAATGTAGTATAAAGAGCTTATTATCAATAAATCAAGCTTTTTTTCTATCTCCCCGTCTTGCGTTTTTCAAGCGAACAAAGGACTTAGGGAAAACGATAGCGGATTCCCTGGTGGATATTCCGCGTTTCAAGAGCTGTACGGATAACCCGGAGATTTGATTCCTTCTCCCGTGCCCATGCGGGTGCGACAAGTTCATCCGGGTGCGGGTCGCCAGTCAGACGGTGAAGAGTCACGCCGGGAGAAAGGAGGGCAA
Organism: uncultured bacterium; assembly: GCA_964456585.1. GTDB lineage: Bacteria > Latescibacterota > Latescibacteria > Latescibacterales > Latescibacteraceae > Latescibacter. The sequence goes on along the minus strand of CAYWBT010000088.1, from coordinate 445 downwards.
GAAAGTCTCCCACGATATCGACATACTCGTCCCTGCTGAGACACCGGTACTCTCCTATTTCGTATTGACGATGAAGTTCCGTCCCTCTAATGACATACAGGAGATGAATTTTAATCGCCTGTATGTCCATGGTTCCCAGGCCACGTGCCGTATCGAGCATGTCATCCTTGCTTTCCCCGGGAAGACCAAGAATAACATGCGCGCAGACATCCAGTCCCCGTGCGCGTGTTCGGACAACCGCATCACGAAAGATTTCTGCGGTATGGCCGCGGTTGATACGCCGGAGTGTAGCATTGTGTATGGATTGCAGCCCGTATTCCATGGTGAGACAGGTACGCTCGGCAAGTTCTCCGAGGAGGTCGAGAACCGGCTCGGCGACACAGTCTGGCCGCGTGCCAATTGAAAGTCCGACGATATCATCGACTTCGAGGGCTTCTTCGTACAG
>CAYWBT010000087.1:0-12065 GCA_964456585.1 uncultured bacterium | reverse complement strand
TCATCCGATGTACCGCTTATCTGCCCCGACCTGTAAGCAATGGGACTGTGGCACGATATGCAGTGTTCCGCATCTTCGCGTTCCCCTTCATCGGTAACTTCGGCAAGCAGGTGCTTCGATGCGGCACGGAAGAGTGGATCTTTGAGCGCACCGGCATGCATAGTTCCCTGCCACATGTCATGCAGGTCACCATGGCACCCCCCGCACACATCAGGGTGAATAAACCGCTCGCGCTCGAACGGATTCAGCCCTTCATGCCAGGAAACAGTGCCCTCCTCGCCAACGGCGGTCGGTAATCCACAGAAGAGCAACGCTGCGAGTATACTGCATGGCATGAGAGGAAATCGGATGTTTCGGGGCATCGATTATTTTCTCTTTTTGGAGGCACGCTCCAGTACTCTCTTCTCGCTGTCGGTGAGGCTGTCCATGCCTTCACGGGCTATTTTATCGAGGATATGGTCGACTTCTTCTTCGAGATCGGGATGCATGCTACTCGAGGGGAAATTGCTTTTCGAGCCGCCGGTGGAACGGGAGGTACTCTTGCCGCCCTGGTGCACAGTGAATTTGCGAGCTTTAAACTTCTTCATATAACTATCATAGTACACCATGATCCGCCAGCCGTATTTCAGGTAGACGAAGCCGGTGATAAGACCGCCCACGTGCGCAAAATAGGCAACACCGCCGCCGCTTCTGCTCAAACCCTGCATGAGGTTGATCGCACCGAAGATGATGACGAAGTGAAGGGCTTTCATGGGCAAAATACCAAAGACGAATATCGGCCGGTCGGGCCACATCATACCGTACGCCAATAGAATACCGAATATGGCGCCCGAAGCGCCGATAGTCGGTGCCGCGGGACTGGAGAATCCTACCATGGAGGTCAGCCAGACGAGGACACCGCCGCCGACACCGCAGATAAGGTAAAACTTGAGGAAATCCCGGTGTCCCCAATTATACTCAAGCTCAGTGCCGAACATCCACAAGGCGAACATGTTGAGAAGAATGTGACCGAAACCACCGTGCAGGAACATGTAGGTGAAAAACTGCCAGACCATGAACCGGTGGTTTATCAACACCGGAACGAGACCAAAATACAGGTTCCAGCCGCTCACCGTAGTATTGAGCAATCTGATGTGCCAGGGAATGAAGAGGGTGATGATGAAAACAACCGCATTGGCGATCAGAAGACTCTTCACTGCTCTCGGCAAACCTAAACCGTATCCGAAAGATCGGTACATAGTATTGATTTCCTTACATTTTTGTATCATTCTTTTCCGCATTAATATATGAACCAAACGGGAACTGGGCAACCGATTTTTCATGACTGGTTTCTCCGGGTGTTCAAAAAATCAAGTTTTTCTTCCGTTAATTTCTCCGTATCATACATAGTATAGACGAGAGCGAATACAACTATATGAACAGGTGAAATTTATTAATAAAAAAAAGGGGGAATACAAATCATGAAAGGAATGATCACATCCCTTGTTGTCGCCGTACTCATCGCCACGCCGATCACACCTGCAAGGGGAGAGACCGCACCGACACCTCTATCACATCTGAATCCCGTCGAACAGGCACAGCAGCATCCAATCGTCTTCGATCGCCCTGCCATCAGCTTTTTCGAGGGCGCGGTGCTCGGGAACGGCGGTCTCGGTGTCGTGGTCTCGACCCGCCCAGACGCGGTGGTTTTGTACTTCGGCCACAACGATGTCTGGGATATTCGGCTGGCGGAAAACAACCGTGAGAAGATCAGCACGTTCAAGGAGTTGTACGATAAGATCCTTGCCGTTCCCGATACGGTCGGCAACCTCGGGAGCGTTCCCTGGCTCAGCGAGTACATCGGCATGGCGCGCGAAAACTATGCAAAACCCTACCCACGACCGTTTCCCTGCGGCTCGGTGGTGCTGTGGTTCGACCGGCGCACGGCGGAGGTGCTCGGTCACCGGATCGATATCGACCGGGGACTCTGCAGGGTCGCGTTTCTCATCGACTCGCGGCGCTGTTTTCTCGAAGTATTCACCGACTTGTCGACAGACCGGCTCTGGGCGCAGATGGTCGATGATGCCGGAAAACCTATCCCCGCTCCGTTCGTCTACCTGACCGTGACACCCGACCCGGAGACTCCCCGTGAATTTCCCGAAAGCACCGCGGCGCAGGATGATACGGCCGGCATCCTCTCGTTCCGCCAGGTGCTGCCGTTCGAGGAAATCACTGATGCTTCGCAGTACAAACCTCATGAGAAGGACAGGGCCTTCCGTCTTACCGCCCGGGTCGGTGCGCCGTTCGATACCCGCGGCACCCTCGCAGACGAGCGCGACTACACAGATTCTATTATCCAGGGACAGGCCATGCGGGGCGCACTCAGGGAAATGTTAGATCAGTCGAAAGCATTCACCCTGTGCATTCAGCTCGATAACGGGATTGCTTCGCAGGTTGGAAGCTCCCCGGAAAACCTGCCGATTCCCTCGACGCAGACATTCGATGATGCGGCACAGCTGAGTAAAAAGGTCTGGGAAGAATACTGGAGCAAATCAGGCATCTCGGTCGACGACGATGTTCTCGAACGAACGTGGTATCATAACCAGTACTTCCTCCGGTGTGCGGTCAGGCCCGGCGTGACCTGCCCCGGACTCTTCGCCAACTGGAGCTTCCGTTCCATCGGGACCGCCTGGCACGGCGACTACCACATGAACTACAATACCCAGCAGCCGTTCTGGGGAACGTTCTCCAGTAACCATGTCGATCTGCATCTACCCTACGTTGACATGATCGAGAACACGCTGCTCCCGGTCAGCAAGCGGTGGGCTGAGGAATACTACGAGATGCGGGGGGCGTTCTTCCCCCACTCGGCATACCCGGTCGAAATGACCATGATGCCCTACCCCGTGCCGACCTGGGGCTGGGAGGTATTCGAAACGCCCTGGTCGGTGCAGAGCTTGTGGTGGCACTACATGTACACCCAGGACAGGGAGTTCCTCCGGGAGCGCGCATTGGGCATCATACGGGAAGCGGTGCTGTTCCTCGTCGACTACATGAAGCGCCCGGAAGCGCACGGCGACCGATGGAGTGACGACGACTACCACATCTACCCCTCGGTACCACCGGAGTTGTACGGACTTCAACCGGGATTCGACAAAAACTACGACACCATCGCCGACCTGACACTGACAAAGTTCGTATTCAAGGCCTACCTCGAAGCGTGCGACATCCTCGACATCGCCGGCCGGGAACACGACCTGATGCGTGATGTCAGGGATATCCTGGAACACCTGCCCGCATACCCAACCGCCCGGTCGGAACGGGGCACTGTTTTCGTTTCTGTCGAGGGAGAGGATCCCGAGACGGTGTACAATGTCCCGGCATCCCTGATGACCGTTTTCCCCGGAGAAGACCACGGTCTCCATTCCCCGCCGGACGAGTTCGCCCTGGCAGCAACGACGTTCCGAAACCAGCAGAACGAGGGTGGCAACGACCTTGTATTTCTGAACCTCCAGGCGGCGCGCCTCGGGATGCTTGATCTCGAAAAATTCAAACGCCAGATCACCTACTGCCTCATGCCGAACGGCACCTGCACCGACAAGGTACTCCAGATCCACGGGCGCTATAGTAACAATACGCCCTACGATTTCATGGCGCACATGGGAATGTGGTTCGAGAACTTCTCCCTGCCGGTGGTGATCAACGAGTGCCTGCTACAGAGCTATAACGGCGAACTCCGGTTCTTCCCCAACTGGACGGGTGACAAGGACGCTGAATTCCGCACCCTGCGCGCGGTGGGAGCGTTCCTCGTCAGCGCGAAGTGGAGTGGCGGAAAAGCGGCGTGGATCGAGGTTCTCAGCGAGGCGGGAGCTCCCCTGAATATCTTGTCTCCCTGGAAGGGTGGAACGCGCTATACACGCTCGACCCGTCCCGGAAAAACCGAGACAGTGAGCGGCGACCGGTTCACGCTCGAAACGACTCCGGGCGAGGTTTTGCAGTTTCTGCCCCCGCGGTAAGAGTTTCGTGTAACTCGCAACACCGGAGGTGATACCATGAAAGAATACCTGAACGGCAGGGTGGCGGTCACGGTTGGCGACATAACCCGGGAAAAGGTCGATGCTATCGTGAACGCAGCCAATTCATCGCTCATGGGCGGCGGCGGAGTGGACGGTGCCATACACCGCGCCGGAGGCCCCGCCATCCTCGCAGAATGCAGGACAATCCGTAAAGACGCCTATCCGAACGGACTGCCCACCGGCCAGGCGGCTGCTACAACTGCGGGCAATCTTCCCGCAAAGTATGTCATTCATACGGTCGGCCCGGTCTGGCACGGCGGTACCGCAGATGAAGCGAAGCTCCTCGGCGACTGCTATACCAACTCCCTCAGGATCGCTGTCGAGAACGGGTGTCAGACGGTGGCTTTTCCGGCGATTTCCACGGGCGTATACGGTTATCCCAAGAAGGACGCTGCCGTCGTATCATCATCGGCAGTCAAGGAGTTTCTTGATGATGAGGTGTTGCTCAGTAAGGTGATCTTTGTCTTTTTCAGCGAAGGCGATGCAGAAACATTTATTTCGGAGAATGTGTTTTGAACGTCTGTTCTGCTGTTGAATTTTTTTTGAAGTTGCAGAGCTTTTTGAACGCCGGAACCTGGTCGGCTGGCAGCATGGCACAAACGTTCCCCGGATTGCGCCCGATATCGCGAACGATTGTGTTCAGGTCGCGAATATTGTGCTGGACACGCCTGTTGACCAGCGTGAAAAAGAGCGGTGATATCGCTTTGAGCATGATATCGACAACCCGGTTACCGCCTTCTCCATAGACGGTCATCGTCGCCTGCACCCGGTTGTGGACGTTCGTGTAATTGAGAATGAAGAGCGCTTTCCCCCGTATACCGAAGGGAAGCCCCCAGTGCTTCATGCGCCCATCACCGTAAAACACGTGTCTTTTTGAAGAAGACTCGATGAGAAAAAGCTCTCCTTCTATCCCAGTTGGATCGACAACGTGCAATCCTGAGCCCTTTATGCTCACCCGGTACGACGGCTTGAAGGCGTACACTTCCCAGAGACGTCCCATCAATAGGAGGTTATCCAGCATTCGCTCCCACAGGTCGGATGATGCCTCGACAGTAAAGCTGATATCATCCTGTATGCAGGCATTTTCGATAAACGCCTGAACGTCGAGATCAGCGGCATCAACCGGTACTGAGCTCATCACCGTGAGTATAACGCATACAACAAGGACACCTTTCAACAACCTGCTCCTCTTCTTCCGGACGAGGTTCACGGTACAGACGACGCTTTCATCCAATCCTGCCGTTATCACAACCTGGCGTAGTCCGCGAGTTCAAGAACGGCCGAGACATAGAGCTTGCTCGGATTGTAACGGTAGAGCGCTTTTTCAACCGTTCCCTGCCTTTTCTTGAAGTGGGCCAGGTAATTCGCGACAGAGGTGATACTGTCATCCATATCAAAGACATTATTCCCGACAAACCAGCGGTTGAGGGAATAGGGAAGAAACTGCATGTACCCGATCGCTCCGGCATAACTCGACCGGTAGGTAAAGACATCCGATCCGTTTTTTTCCGAAAACCGCAGCAATTCCTCAAGCTGGCTCAGGGCAAACTTTTTCCGGTAATTAACCACATACATGGATACGTAGACGTTCACCGCATAGTGCCTGCCCGTGATCTTCCCGAAGTGCGATTCCATACCGATAACAGCAGCGATGATTTCGCGCGGTATGCCATAGCTTTCTTCGACCAACTCTAATTGTTCCGCATGCTCCTCGATAAATTTGGTGATGGTTTCCTTTTTCTTGTCGAGCCCGATATGCCGTCTATAGCGGGTAAACTCCTGATTGAACAGACGTTCGGCTTCTTTTGTATCGCCCCGTTTCACGGCGTCGCCATAGGTATCCCAGCCTTTTTTCTCGGGAGCTTTCTTATAGAAAGATACGATATCTTCGTAGATTTCGAACTGTGGGTGAGAGAGCATCTCTTCAGGAGAAAATCCTTTTCCCCTGAGGTGTTCCGACAGGTTGTCGAGTGCGGAAGAATGCTTTTGTTGCACACGAGAATTCGTGAGGTCGTCGCCCAGCACACACACCGGACGAATCAAGGCCGCCACAGAGAGCAGCGCAAACAGTACGTTCTTTATCATCAAATCCATATGTACGTTCCAATCCATGATCCTGCCTGTACCCCGTCGAGAAACTCCATGTGTATATCGCACCGGCCACCTCGTGTGAAGAATTATTCGAACAGCTATAAAATACCGCGAGTCTGTGTAAAAAGCAAGAGGGCAACTCCGGCCCGGTCGATTACCATCCGCCTGACTAGGTTAAAAAGTGAACGGGAGATGCCGGCCGGACAAGATCGCCGCATGAACATCTCCGGATTCGTGGGATGCATATAAAAGACCGAACATATATCCATTCAAGAATTACACGTTTTTTACCGATATATATAGTAGAAGTTCCTGAATCGTTATTAATTTCAACTTTCGTATGCATTTCGTGAGAGTAAACCATGGAAGTCAGTGAGATCGCACAATGTTTCGGGGGTAGCTTACAGAACACTCCGGAAAACATCAGTTCCTCGATGCTCCAGATTGCGTCTGAGAATGAAAATTCTACGGTCAGCATGCTGCAGAGTTCCAGTTCCCTTCCGGAACCGAAACGCACCGACACGTACCTCAGCCAGTGGCAGTCAAAGTACCTGCCGTATAAAAGACTGAACTGGAACGTGTAAACCACTAACAGTGCAAAGAGAAGCTGTTGGATCGCAGTTTTGAGCAATTCTGATCGTGGCGCGAGATGTTTCTCTATATGACGTCTATCCTTCGGTCTCCACCTCACCTTTCAGTTCAGACCGCTTTGGCTCCCAGCCGAATAGCTTGATTTGCTTGAAGATAACCCTGTTGAATTCCTTCACCCAGCTGTCGATCAATTCCTTTTCGGTTTGCCTCCGCTCAGGTTCGGACAGGTAGGTTAAATCCGAGGATGCACCGATCGGGAAGAAGTTGATCCCGCGTGGTTTTATCACGTTTGAGGAGATCACACCGAGGTGGTGCGTTTCGCCGGTGACAAGGTTCCTGACCGAAGCCCGGGCATCGAGAGAAAAAGTGGTCTGGGCCAGGCTGATCAGGTAGGGTACGGAGAAGCTCGGCGAACGATCGATTTTGTATCGCGTGATGTCGGCATCGATGAGGAAACTTGCCCCGAGGCGCACGCCGAGATTCTCGGGCGTTTCCGTTATAGGCACGAGGCTTTCCCGCTGGAAAACCCGCTCGATCCGCTCGTCGGGCACCACGTCGATCAGCCCGGTCGAGAACAACTCCCGGAGCAGGGTCTGCTTGAGTTCCTTCTCATAGAGAAATGTCAGATCGTTTCTTGTGACATCGCTTACTGCGATGCGGGTACTCCTCGCGCGCACCTCGTTACCGGTAATTTTCTTTTTCAGGAGTCCCGTAATACCCCGCGGCGAAAGGACCGGAATTTGCACCTTTAACAGAAATGTCCGGTCCGGTATTGGTCCCTTGAGTGCGAAATCCATACCGATGCTCATGTTGACGCTTTCTTTCTTGCCGATTCTGATTCCCGCACCGAGCGAAACGATATTCTCACGTTGAACCGTGTTTCCTCCACCTGCCGCGGCGATTTTACCCGCCGTTGAGGAAGATGCTTTCTGCGCACCGCCGGGGACACGTTTTGCTTTCTCGGTAAAGAAGGTTGAATTTACCTCGAGAATCCCGGCAAGCCACTTATTGAAGGGGATGTTTGACCCGAAGGAAACGTGCACCTGGTCAGGAAATATTCCTTTGGCGAGACCACTGTCGTCCGGACTGCCGATACCCATGTAACCGAGTCCGGTGTCGTAGAACAAGTCGGTTGCCCGCACACTGTCCGTGTCGGCGGCTTTCGGGTATTGAATCAGCGCTGCCGAGAGGTTCCAATCAACGACCTTGAAGCGAAAACCTGCGGAGGCTTCCACACTGTAGGCTATATTGCCGTACGAAAACGTCCTGAGGCCGAGCGGCTCCGGCCCGTATCCAAGCTGCTCGGGTATGCGAATTCTCGTACCGAGGGCAAATCCCCGAAAGGTCGAATTTTTGAACTTGCGTGACAGGTGAAGCCCCATTACCACATCGCCGGCGCCGGTCTTCTCCCCACTCCTCGCACCCTGCTTGAACATGTCGATGTAGTACGGCAGAGAACCGCTGACCGCCAGGTGGTTTGTTATGCCGACATCAAACTCCGTGACACTACTGAAAATACCGGGACTTTTGATACCGTACTTCTCAATGAGCACCCTGTTTGCCGCAAAGTCGGAGAGGAAGGACGTATTCGACATCCTCACTATTCCACGCTCCGGTGTCGACGGCGGGATCGTCCTGAACAATCCCAGGTCTTCGGCACCAGATGAACCCAGGGCACAGAAGAAAGAGAGCACCATGATCAAGAGTGTCATCGCGGGCTTCCTCATTTCTTAAAGCCTCCTTGCGTCCCCGAGAGATAACCGGTCATTTTGTCCATGAGTTCCTCGGGATTGGTATACGTATAGGGTGTGAGAAGCACCTGGTTCAGGTGATAGGTTGCATTATCGGGATCGGCCCCCTCGGCAGCAGAATAAATTTCGAGGCGGTAGTATGCCTGAGCGAAAACCATCTCAAGGTCTCCCCGATCCAGGAAAAAGTCGTGATGCTTCAGGGGAAAGGCCTGCTCAAGATAAGCAAAGTCGTAGGGCTTGAGAAAATTGATCGTCCGCACGTTGTCGCCCTTCGCCAGGTAGGAAGCTGCAATACCGCAGATGGTATCGAGCGAATCGCCCGGCGTGGACAGGTAGTCGGATACCCTGAAAAATTCCACGAGTGCGCTGTCGGGATGCTGGCGCATCAGGAGCGACCATCCGCAGCCGATGTAAGCTTCCGGAAGCTCGTCATCCATGTTTCTCGCGCCGATGAACACCTGGTAGGCTTCGTCGAACCGGTTCCTGTTGTACTCGTCCCAGCCGGATTTGATCTGGTCATCGTAGCCGACGATCTTGTAGGCGGTGATACCGCCTCCGCAACCGGCCAGTACAAGCGCAGCCACGAGTATTATATGTTTAACTTTCATAACCGTACGTCCCTATCGTATGAAAACCATCTTGCGGGTCACGATCTTAGAATCCCCGATGACGCTGTACAGGTACATTCCGCTCGAAACCGTCCGGCCGTAACTATCCGTGGCATCCCACACGACACGATGCTTCCCGGCGGCATAGTATCCGTCTGCGAGCACCTTGATCCTCCGGCCGAGTATATCATAAACCTCGAGTTTCAGCTTCTGCTCCGAGGTGGTCGTAAAGGTAATGGCAGTCGACGGATTGAACGGATTCGGCACGTTCTGATCGACAAAGAACAGCCCGGGAACCGAGCCGACTGTCGTATCGAGCGTCTGAAAACGGGTGTTGCCTACGCGGTCTGCAGCGGATATTTCGAGCGATATATGCTCCTGCCCCCCGTAACCATCGAAGGACACAATATAGACCGAGCGTTCGGCATCGTAGGTACAGGAGAGCCGGCGTCCCTCGAACATTACCGCGATCGAGGATACATCGACACCGCTGCCGAAATCGGTTACCGAGAAGACAACCATGCCTTCATCGGAGGATACGCTCCTGATCTTCGGGGGCGTTCGGTCATAGCCGAGACGATACGTGCCCCCGGTGTAGGATTCGCCATAAACCTTGTGATCGGTCAGTGTAGCACCGGCGAATTCCCAGCTGCCGTGTTCCGCACGGTATATCCCGATGCCGTCCGTCCTGCAGCAAACCGCTAAACAGATATCTATGGGTTTCGACGTTGTGAGCGAGACCGGCCCGAGGGTATATGCCTCTCCCTGGAAGGTTATCTCGCCCTGCGTTGTCTTACCCGCGGACTCTTCAACCGGCGCGGGGGCAATGGTCAACAGTTCGGGAGCCTCGAGCGCCCCTTCCGGCACCACGATATCCATCGAACCGAGGGCAAGTTTACCGCCGGGTGCCCCGAAGCGTCCGTACGAGAAACTGAGGGTATCCTCGACCGTTTTCCCCGTGAGGGACATTCCGCCGGCGAGGACGACTGCATCGCTCTGAATACCGAGGCTCGCATCGTACGGCAGCACATAGGAACCATGATAGTACAACAGTGTGTCAGCGATGGCAAGCATCGTCACCCGGGTGGTATCATCCTGAACCTGCACCTCAAGTGATGGAACCCCAATCAGGGATGTCGAGCTCCGCACATAAATATCCATGTAATCGCTCTGCATGGGATTGCGGAATAGTGTCATGGTAAAGACATTCTTGAGAATGGCGCCGTACACGGTAACAACCACATCCATGAAGCTTGAATGAACGCCGTCCGAAACGGTGAGAGTAATGATCTCCTGCCCTTCGAACGTCAGCGAGGGGGCGCAGAACTTCACTTTATGCGTTTCCGGATCGATGGTCACCGTGATGCTGTCGTTACCGGAAACCGTCCAACTCATTCCCCAACTCGTGGTATCCTCATCCCAGTAGTAATCGTCGAGATTGATATCGAGTGAATCGCAATAACCCGCCCTGATTCGCACCGGTCCAAGACCGCCCGCCACCGGTGAACCATCATCGGGAACGCTGAATACCAGCGTGGAATCCGACGCCGTACCGCCGAAGGGATTCTCCGTGACGAAGTGTACCCGCTCAAATCCCGTCCAGTCACTCGAACCGGTAAAGTGTAGCGGCCTGGTATAGGACGGGTGCTCATCCTCGAAATCTATCAGGATGTTAGAGTTGCCGCTCCATCTCCATGTCAGCTCGGAATTCTGGAACTCGGGATCATAGGCATAATCATCGAGATTGATAATTTTAACGGTGCCGGCAACAAAACCAAAGGTGGACGGGAGATCCAAAAGCGGTACAACTTCCCCGATAACAGTGATGAAACAGTCATCACTGGCGGTATTGTCATCCGGGTCTGTCACCGTAAAGATCAGCTGGTCGACACCGGATGAATCGGGATTGACCGTTGTCAGCATCACGGTATGTTGGATCGGGTTGATGACCGGGATAACCAGGCTGTCGTTATCCGTGTGGGCGAACGTCCACACCATCTCATCATCCGAGTTGTCCACATCGTAGTAATAATCATCGAGATCGATCCACTGGGCCAGAGAACCCGCCTGGATGGTGGTATCGGGAATGGCCGCGGTAATCGGCGTACCGTCTGCGGGACCGATAAAGACCAGGAAGGTGGTTTCCGCCTCGTTACCGTCGAAATCGATTGCCGTGACCGTCATCATGTCCCAGCCGGGCGTGTCATCGAGATCGTATAGGAACAGCCGCCCGTTCTGCGGACTGACATAAATGCTGTCGACATCGTCATAGCCGGAAAATTCAAAGGTGAGTTCAGAATCGTCGCCGTCCGGATCCTCGACATAATCCCAGAGGATCATATTCGAAAACGACTGGTTCTGCGGGAATCCTGTCTTCGGTATCTTCGTCCATACCGGCGGCTCGAAGAGCGGCGTCACCGTTATGGTGATCGTGTCGGAAGCCGAAGCACCGGAAGGGTCTGACACCGTAAAAACAACGTCCTCGCTGCCGAGGAAACCTGTCTGTTCGTTGATGGTGACCGTGGAGCCGCTGATGGTGAGCAGGAAATGTTCCCCTCCTTCGTATGTTATCGTCAAATTATCGCCGTCCACGTCACCGGCGTACTGCATCATGTCGAACGAAAATCCCTTCGTGCGCTCGAACGCCACATCCGGCAGGTCTAACAGAACGGGAGGATCGTTGACCGGATACACCCGAACGGGTATGCTCACTGAATCGCCAAGCCCCAGATCATCGCTGACTTCCATGACGAGATAATCGAGCCCATAAAAATTCTGTACGCCCTGGAGAGTCAGATCATTGTTGGCCACCTGATAGGTGACACTGCCGCCGGTACTGAACGCCCATTCCAGTTCGTCGAACTCGTTGTCAAGATCATCAACGATATCGGGCAGGTGCAAAACCACCTGGAGCGAATCTTCGTAGATGAAGAGTGTATCGGGAATGGCACTTGCTATGAAACTCGGAT
>CAYWBT010000086.1:0-12103 GCA_964456585.1 uncultured bacterium | reverse complement strand
CACCTATTACTGCGGATTTAGGGTGAACAGCGGTGAGTACAAGCTGATGGGGCTTGCTCCCTACGGGATCGCGGGTGGGGAACGAACAAATCGGTACCACCGGATCATCCTCGATGAGTTGGTTGATCTACGCGAGGATGGTTCGCTGCTTCTGAACATGAAGTATTTCGATTTTGCAACCGGGCTCAGGATGTGCAAAGACGCCGCATGGGAAGACCTCTTCGGCATTCCGAGACGCACACCTGAAACGCATATCACACAACCGTACATGGATCTTGCGCTCGCCATTCAGCAGGTGACTGAGGAAGCGGTGATCCGCCTCGCGGAAACGGCAAAAGAGCTGACCGGCTGTGACCGGATAACCATGGCCGGAGGTGTCGCCCTAAACTGTGTCGCAAACGGCAGGTTACTCCGCACCGGGATGTTTCGTGACATTTGGATTCAGCCTGCCGCAGGCGATGCAGGCGGCGCTCTCGGGGCAGCACTTGCGGCGTGGCATATCTGGTTGGGGAAGGAAAGAACGGTCGATTCTCGTGGTGGCGACAGGATGCGGGGGGCCTACTGGGGACCCGAATATAACGGGAAAGATATTGTCAATCTCGCTCGACGTTGCGACGCACCATATCAGTACTTTAGTTCGTTTGACGATCTCTGCATTGTTGTTGCCGACCTTATTTCCGGAGGGAATGTTGTGGGGTGGTTCCAGGGACGCATGGAATGGGGGCCGCGTGCATTAGGTAACCGTAGTATCCTCGGTGACTCACGTCACCCGGAGATGCAGAAAAAACTCAACCTCAAGATCAAGTACCGCGAGAGCTTCCGGCCATTCGCTCCCTCAGTCCTCGCCGAAGATTCCCGGGCATATTTTGACCTTGAGGTACCGTCGCCCTATATGCTTCTGGTCGCGCCGGTAAATGAGGAGCGCCGCCATCCACTGCCCGATAACTATGAGAAACTTAACATGTTCGAACGTCTAAATCACCTTCGATCCGACATTCCTGCGGTGACCCACCTCGATTACTCGGCTCGGATCCAAACAGTGCACCGTGAAACAAATGAGCGGTATTGGCAGTTACTCCGAACGTTCAAGGAACGCACCGGTTATGGCCTTATGGTCAACACGAGCTTTAACGTTCGGGGAGAACCGATTGTCTGTACGCCAGAAGATGCCTACCAGTGTTTCATGCGCACCGAAATGGATCATCTCGTGATGGGAAACTACATCTTCAGTAAAGCCGACCAGCCGGAGTGGCGTGAAGACAGGGACTGGAAAAAAGAATTCGAACTGGATTAACGATACCCAAACCAACTATGCAAACAGAGGGGAGTCACAACAATGAAGCAAGTTATTAAAAGTATCGTATTGTATAGTATTCTGATACTTGTTTCCTTGCTCGTCGCCATCGGCTTGCTCGTGACACTCGAGTTGGGATACCGGAAGGTCGTTAAAGCGCCGACCGGTTGGATGATCGATTTAGCCCTGTTCTGGTACCAGCCTTTTGTTGTCACCACTATCAGGCCCAATCTCGTGCTCGGCAACAGCACGAATCCGCTGGAAGTAGCTTTCCGCCATACAGACTGTGATGAAGAGGGCGGGATCACCTGCCGGATCAACAGCCGGGGATTCCGCTCCCCCGAGTTCGATAATCTTCCGCCGAAAAGGGCAGACGAGTTTCGCATTGTCATTACAGGGGCATCAACCGCACAGAGCTGGAACATCGGTGAGAAATGCACCATGGATCGCCAGCTTGTTCGAATTCTTGAGCCTCTCTTTCCAGAACTCGATATCCAGATTTATAACCTGGCCGGTCCCGCATGGAAATCGATCCAGGAATTGATCGGCATCATTATATACGGCATCGACATCGATCCTGACCTGGTGATCGCCTATGACGGATTTAACGATGTCAATCATTCTTTTTCCTATCCGATCAATACGCCTATTGGGAACTGGCACATGTTCGCAGCGGGAAAATACGAGGTCTGGCTGACCGGCGGAATCCGGGCGTTCTTTAACGAGTTTAAAATTCTCCACGACGCGAAACGTATCATGGCGACACAGCTCGCTCAGGTCGATAAAACCGAGCAGTACCCGCAGTTCGCGGAAAAACCGGAATCCGGCCATCTGGCGACCCGGCTCGATTCTGTTCCTGTCGATCTCGAAGCTATTGCCGCCCGGACCGATTTTGACCCGTACAACCGGGAGGTCGTCGACAACTACCTGAAGAACATCAGGACAATGGCACAAATCCTTAGTATGATCGACGCACACCTGATCGTGGCGCTCTCTCCTTCCATCTACACGAAAAATCCGCTCTCTCCCGAGGAAGAGAAAAAGCTACGGCAGTTTTATGTAGCGGAAACAAATTTTTGCGCCCAGGGGTATGTGAGAATTCGTGAGGGGATGCAAAAAATCTCCACCACAACGCCCAATATCCGTTTCGATGATCTCAGCCTCGTGGTGAACGACGAACGTCGCCTCATGAGCGACAACGGACACCTCACCCCTCTCGGCACCGAGATGGTGAGCGCCCACCTTACAGAGACGATTGCACAGTTGATACGGGAGGTTAAACCCGCGCAAGGTCTTCCCTCCAAGGCAACGGGCAAGAAGTGAGTTAAGCGGCGCTTGTTACAACACTAATTGAAACTGACAATTGAAAATCAATTATTGGGAATCGGGAATGGATGGCATGCGATGAAATTATTTAAAAATATTATATTTTATGTCATTTACTTGGTATGCATTCTCGCTTTTATCGCAGCGGGACTTGAGTACTATTACCGGTACAATGAGAGCCACGCGGTCAATGCCTATGCCGGTTTGTATGTCCAGGACCAGTATCTCAACTACGCTGTTACCCCGAATCTCGAAAAGCTGGAAGTCTACTCGACCGGGGGCGATACGTTCCACGTCTCATCGGGGCCGGACGGTCTTCGCGGCAAGCCGATTGAAGTCGAAAGGGTTCCGAACACGATCAGAATCATGGGAATGGGTGGCAGTCATTCCTTCGGCTGGAGTATAGAGGGGAATGAAACATGGTCTATGCAGCTGGGGCATCTGCTCAAGGAGAACCCGATCTTCCCCTGGGAAGTGGAAGTCATTAACGCTTCTCAGCCCGGTGCCGATCCCAATAAGTGTCTCCTCACGTACATGTCAAAAGGCAGGAAGTATAAGCCGGACATCCTCATCCTCGAAGCCCAATCCCAGGGGACGTACCCACTGAGCGGTTTCAGTTTCCTCATGAAGGGTCTGGCAACAGCAGAGAGCGTCGATGAGATACAAAACCTTGAACTGACACCGGATGAATGGCTGAAACCCGATCCTGATTTCAGGGAAAAGCAGAGCATCTATATCGACCGTGACGGCATCATGAAAGTTGACTTTACCACCAATCCCTTCTGGCGAAAGTGGGGGCGTAAGAGCGCGCTTGTAAGGAACATGCAGCACCTGGTTAGAACAAACAAGTTCCTCAACTCTTTCAAGGTGAAAACCGTACAGAACACCTCCTCCGATGCAGAAGCCCAGCTCGAGAAGTATTGGAGCGACCTGAAAAACCAGGTTGATGAAACACTCAATCCGGTGTTTCTGCTCCATGAAATACTGAAAAGAGACAACTGCCTTCTGTTCATGGTGGTACGAAGCAATTCTTTCAGTTCGAGAATCCATCCCCGGAAGAAATCATGATCGAGAAGCTTGAAAAAAGGGGCATACCCTGTATCGATCTCTCTGACCTGGGAGAGATAATTCGATCAAATCCACTGCCATTTACCACGAGAGATTCTCATTGGAATCCAAACACACATGGAATTATTGCATAAAAGGTATACAAGCTTCTCGAGGAACATCGGGATACGATTGTGGCGTTCATGGAGAAATAACTTCAGAAGGCAACTGAGCGCGTGGCACCATCCACCTCCGTTCATTATTCCATGGCGGTTGACTATTTTGGTTCCATACCATAAGTGCACCTGAGTCTTATTGGCATGAAATACCTTCACAGATGCAGAAAGGGCAACCGTATCCCCGCAACGGGGTTTACCGGCAAACGGGCAGAAAAACATGCTATTTAATACGGCGACATTTCTCTACTTCCTGGTCATCGTCCTGCTCATATATCACGTTGTACCGCGGAAAATGAAGAACGGCGTTCTCCTGGTTGCCAGCTACGTATTTTATGCGTTCTGGAACTGGAAATTCTGCTCGCTTCTCGCCCTATCCACAATTGTTGACTACCACTGCGGTCGAAAAATCGATACAATAATCGATCGCGCAATTCGTAAGCGATACCTTATCATCAGTCTGGCGGTTAACCTTGGCGTTCTTGGCTTCTTCAAGTATTTCAACTTTTTCACCACTTCGTTTCAGGACCTTTTTTCGCTCGTAGGCCTGCATTTCGGCAACCACACCCTGAATATCATCCTTCCGGTCGGTATCTCGTTCTATACCTTCCAGACCCTGTCGTACACCATCGATATATATAATGGGAAAACACACCATACTGAGAATCTCACAACCTTTGCCGTGTACGTTTCCTTTTTTCCCCAGCTTGTCGCAGGGCCAATCGAACGGGCGAAGAGGCTTCTGCCACAGTTTGAGCGCAGCCGCCTGATAACCGGCACCCAAGTATGGGAGGGATTGATTCTCATCCTGACCGGATACATCAAGAAGGTGCTCCTGAGCGATCAGATCGCGTTCATTGCCGATAATGCTTTCGATAACTGGACATCTTTGCCCTCGATGGCGCTCTGGGAGGGACTCATCATCTTCTCCCTCCAGATATACTTCGACTTCTCTGGATACTCAGACATCGCCCGCGGTGTAGCAAAATGGTTCGGTATCGATCTTATGGTGAATTTCAAACAGCCTTATTTTTCGCTGAGTATCACGGAGTTCTGGAGACGATGGCATATTTCTCTTTCGAGCTGGCTGCGCGATTATCTCTACATCCCCCTGGGGGGCAACAGAAGAGGAATACACCGTATGTATATCAACATGTTTGTCACCATGCTGCTTGGGGGGCTGTGGCACGGCGCCAGTTGGACATTCGTCGCATGGGGATTCCTGCATGGCATTTACCTGTCAATTCATAAATTCATGTTGCATCACAACACGCGTAAGATAGACCTCGATACCGCTGACACCTCATTCACGCACCTTCTAAAAAACGCGCACAAGATCTGTTTTACCTTTTTCCTGGTGATGATTACATGGCTCCTGTTTCGGGCGCCGGATTTTCCGACAGCATACCATTATTTCATCAGGATGTTTGCCTTCGAGGGAGGATTCGATCCGAATATCGCCATTTTTATCCTCTTTATGTTTTTCATAGTGCTCCTTATTGATTTTCCTGTGTACCGAACGAAAAATGAATTTTACTTGAACAGGTTTCCCTTTATTTTCAAGTTTTCGTTAGCTGTTATTTTCTCGGCTGTTATCGTGATATTTCTGTTCCAGCAGAACGTTGAACGGCCGTTCATTTATTTTCAGTTCTAAGGGGAATGATGGTCGGGTGAGCACATTCCCGGTCCTGTCGCACCTAATCACGCTTACTATGAATGAAAGTGACTGACATGAAAGAATATCTCTATAACGTGCTTGTTTTTTTTGGAATTCTCTTGTTCTCATTTTTTGCCGGAGAGCTTATTATCCGCATCATTTCCGCAAATAAGTTCATCTACAACATCGAAATGGTCAAATATGCGAAACAATTGAAAATCCGTGATCCTGAAGGCATCGTTTCTCATATTCACAAAAAAAATACCTCCGCCAAACTGATGGGTGTCGAAATAGCCTTGAACAACCTTGGCAACAGGGGGAAGGATTTTACCGCTTCATCAGAAGCGAATAACCGGCGTATACTGGTGATGGGGAGTTCCATCACCATGGGATGGGGAGTGCCCTCCGATAGTGTTTTCACTTCGATAACCGAAAGAAAACTCAACACGGAAAAACCGCTCGGGAATGATATCTTCTTCGAGATAGTCAATGCCGGTATTGGCAACTACAACTCGTTCTATCAGTACCGTCGGTTTCTCACACAATACCCGATCGTGAAGCCTGATGCAGTCGTGCTCCACTACTTCATAAACGACGCTGAGTCAAATCCCCGGCGGAACGATAATTTTTTCCTGAAACACTCCCTTCTGGCAGCATATTTCTATGACAAAATCAACATTTTGAAATTCAGCCTCGATAAATCATCGAACTTGGTCGATTACTATGGATCGCTCTATCGTGACTATAATCAGTTCTGGCGTGATGCCCAGGCATCGATCCTCAAAATCCGTGATATCTGTAAAGAAGACAACGTACCGTTCATGATCATGATAATTCCCGACTTTCATAATCTTTCGGAAGATTCGCCTTACAAGGGGCATTATCGAAAAATATATGAGGCCTTCAAGAACTATGACATTCCGGTGATCAATTGCTTTACACTTTTTCAGAAACAGTTTGGCAATAATGAAAAAATCCTGTGGATACAGCGTGACGATCCTCATCCCAACGAGAAGGGACATGCAGTCATGGCGGATATCCTCTATACATCGATCATGGAACTCCTCGGGAGAAACCAGATACCGGATTGATCATGCATTTTTTACGCATCCAGGAGGGAATGGTGGAAAATGCCATGACGAGGAGTATCTTTCCCCAATTTAATCTCTTGTTTTTCTATAACATTCCATTGAAAATGCGACAAGTGCCAAAAAACAAACAAAATAAACTCACTTCCCGCCAGAGAACAACATTCCGAAACACCATTCTCACCTACTACCGCCAACATCCACGGCGGCTTCCCTGGCGGGAAACAGATGACCCGTACCGGATAACCGTCTCGGAACTCATGCTCCAGCAGACACAGGTCGACCGGGTGCTCAGCAAATATGGTGAATTCGTCGAAGCTTTCCCGAATTTCAGCGCTTTGGCGGAAGCCCCACTCCAGGATGTACTGCTGGTCTGGCAGGGGCTTGGGTACAATCGGCGAGCGAAGGCTCTCAAGGATATTGCCATCTTGGTGATGACCGATTATGACGGGATACTGCCATCAGAGCCGGAAGAACTAGAGACGTTTCCCGGTATCGGTCCCGCCACCGCAAGAGAAATTGCCGCTTTCGCTTTCAACAAACCGGTGGTATTCATTGAAACAAACATCAGGAGTCTTTTTATCCACTTCTTCTTTCCGGACGCTGCGAACATCCCGGATCGTTCGATTCTGCCGCTCATTGAAGCAACGCTGGTGCGCGACAATCCCCGAGAATGGTACTATGCGCTCATGGATTACGGCTCCATGCTGAAAAGGAATGTGCCCAATCCCGGGAGAAAGAGCGCACACTACGCCCGTCAGAGCAGATTCGAGGGTTCAGACCGCCAGATCAGGGGCGCCATTATCAGGCTCCTGACATCCGAAGATACTGTACCGGAAAACACCATCATAGCAAAGACCGGTTGTGATCCCGATCGTGGTGAGAAAATTATGAACACCCTCGTGGCCGAAGGGCTCGTACAGCGTGAGAACGGACTGGTTTTTATTCCTTGAACGATCACCATACGGTGAATGATCCCACGCGAAAATGCTTTATACCCGGCACAGCTCGTGAAAACGCCGCCGGATAGACTTCAAAACGCTGAAGACCGCAGGGACCCGGTTAGGTTGAGGTGGCCTGTCCCCATCCGAGGCATGATTATTCGGGTGATCTCATGACACGCCCCGCCACTGACATTCTCCCGGTGCCCCTGCCCTTTTCACCCTTCCACCACGACACCCTTCTTCAGGATAATGTTGGCATAGAGCGCGGTTTCACTCGTGGCAATCACGGCATACGCCTGTTTAGCACGCTCGTAGAACGCGAACCGCTCCACATATTCAAACTCGCCAAACCGCTCATTGTGCGTGGTGATGATGGAACGATACTCATCCCAGATGGTCGGTTTGTAGTCGTCTCCCGGGACAACCGCCATAAGTGAGACCGGGTGATCGACATAGGGATCGAGCGGAAAGAACCGCAGGATGGCGTCCAACAGTTCCGGCACCTTGTTCCCGTCACTCCTGATGAGCCGCGCGGCAATGCTCGCCGAGGGGAAGTTGCCATCGGCCAGCACGATCTCGTCACCGTGCCCCATCTCCATGAGTACTTTCAACAGTTCGGGCGAGAGCAGACTGGGAATACCCTTGAGCATGATTGTTTCTCCTTTCACACTAACAGATTATAGTACTGAATCATGAAACAGAAAAGAGTGTCGATGGATGAAAAAGCCACTTTCCTATAAAATATACCCTTGTGTGAAACATTCGAAAAGACTATTATCCATTCATACCGGTAATCGAGTAAAAATGAAATAGTTTTAAGAGAGATACCAGGATCTGAATGTACCGAACAAACACTAGTCACGCGGAGGTTTTTGTCATGGGGAAAACAGTATCGATCGTACTCATTCTGTCTGGTCTTTTCATCCTGTCCGGCTGTGCGGGAAACCGCGGAACCGACCTGCAGGTGACCGCACTCCGGTGCGAGTACCTGACCGAACCGCGGGGAATCGATGAGACCAGTCCGCGTCTCTCGTGGGAGCTTACCGCGCCAAGCCGGGGGCAGGCTCAAACCGCCTACCGGATTCTGGTGGCATCGACAGCGGAGAAGCTCGCCAACGACGTGGGCGACCTCTGGGATACGGGCAAAGTTGTCAGCGATCAGTCTATACAGATTGTGTGCGACGGCAGGCCGCTCACATCACGTGCGCGGTGCTTCTGGAAGGTTATGGCCTGGGATCGCGATGACATCCCCACGGCCTGGAGCGATGCGGCGCAGTGGAGCATGGGATTGCTCGAACCCACCGACTGGGAGGCGTCCTGGATAAAAATGACCATCCCGGACCCTGACTACGTTGCCGGGCTCGGCAAAAACAAGGATCTTTCGCTGGCGCCGCCTCCGTACTTCCGCAAGCCATTCACCGTCGCAAAACCTGTTCGTCACGCCGCGGTATATATCACCGCACTCGGGATATACGAGCTGCATCTGAACGGAAGCCGTATCGGGAGGGATTACTTCACCCCCGGCTGGACACAGTACAATAAACGGCTTCAGTATCAGACGTACGAGGTGACCGATCGCCTCACGACAGGAGATAATGTGCTTGGTACCATTCTGGCGGAAGGCTGGTTCAACGGTCACCTGAGCTGGGAAAGCAACCGCTGGGTATATGGCACGGAGAACAGCCTGCTCGCGCAACTGATTATAGAGTATGAGGATGGCACCTCGGAGGTCATTGGCACCGACTCATCCTGGCGGTGCGCCTACGGTCCGATACAGTACGCCAGCCTCTATATGGGCGAACTCTACGATGCCCGAAAAGCCATAACCGGCTGGGACACCCCACAGTTCGACGACAGCGGCTGGACTAACGCCGTGGTGACTCCCGATCCCAAAATCACCCTTGCGGCGCAGCGGACACAACCGGTTCATGTAACCAATACCCTCAAACCGGTGTCCATCTCCGAGCCCGCGGACGGCGTCTTTGTCTTCGACCTGGGCAGAAACATTGTCGGCTGGGTGCGCCTGAAGGTCTCGGGACCTGCGGGAACACGGATCATAATCCGTCACGCCGAGCGGCTCAATGAAGACGGCACCATCTACACCGAGAACCTCCGTTCCGCGAAATCTATAGACAGCTACATTCATGACGGCGGCAGAGAAACCGTATTCGAGCCGCGATTCACCTTTCACGGATTCCAGTATGTGGAAGTGACCGGGCTTACCGAAGCGCCCGACCTTTCGACACTGACCGGCATCGTCGTACATTCCGACACCCCGCCTGCCGGGACGTTCGCCTGCTCAGATTCGCTGGTAAACCGTCTCTACTCGAACATCGTCTGGGGACAGCGGGGAAATTTCCTCAGTGTGCCCACCGACTGTCCGCAGCGTGACGAACGCCTGGGGTGGATGGGTGACGCCCAGTCGTTTATCCAAACTGCGGCGTACAACATGGACGTTTCGGCGTTTTTCACCAAGTGGATGTATGATGTGGTTGACGCCCAATCTCCGGAAGGACCGTTTTGCTTCATCTCCCCGAGTATCGAGCGGGACGGCTACCATGGCGAGGCGGCTCCGGCTTGGAGCGATGCCGGCATCATTGTTCCCTGGACGGTGTACCGCATGTATGACGATACGCGCATCATCGAAACCCACTGGAACGCCATGACCCGCTACATGGAGAACCTCATAGCGGAGAATCCGACGTTCATCCGCAGAAACAAACTGGGGGGCAACTGGGGCGACTGGCTCTCGATCCGTGACGACACTCCCAAGTATCTGCTCGCGACTGCATTCTGGGCCTACGATGCGAAGTGCATGGCCGAGATGGCTGCGGCGGTCGGGCGCACCGAAGAAGCTGAAAAATACGGCGCACTCTTTCGGAACATCCGCACGGCATTCCGGGAGCGCTACCTGGCGGGTGACGGCCGCGTGTTCCCCCAGGACGGCGACCTCGAAAAAATCGGCTCCTATCCGCCGAATCATGACTACACGGGGGGCATCGGCGAATCGCAGACCGGCTACCTGCTCGCACTCCAACTCGACCTCGTGCCCGGGGAACTGCGCGATGCCGCAGCGGCGCACCTCGTGCGGAAAATCCGCGAGAATGACGGGCATCTTTCGAGCGGTTTCGTAGGCATCAGGTTTCTCAATGCGGTCCTCTGTGAAACCGGATCGAGCGATGTTGCCTACCGGTTGCTGCTGAACCGCACCTATCCCTCATGGCTCTACCCGGTCTTGAACGGCGCGACAACCATCTGGGAACGGTGGGACGGCTGGACGAAGGAGAAGGGTTTCCAAGATCCGCTCATGAATTCGTTCAATCACTACTCCCTCGGCTCGGTCGGCGAGTGGCTCTTCGGTTATGTGGCGGGCATCCAACCCGATCCCTCGGCGCCGGGTTTCAAGCATTTCCGAATCAAACCGTACCCCGGCCCCGGCCTTGACTGGGCGAAGGCATTGTACCACTCCATGCACGGCATCATCGAGAGCAGCTGGCGTCGTGAGGGGGATACATTCACGCTGGACGTGGCCATACCGGTCAACACCACCGCGCTCATCGCAGTACCGGCAGATGGCGATGTAAGGATTACCGTGCCAACCGGAAAGTCGGATATGATTACCCCGCTCGGCAGGGAGGGCCGTTGGGAAACGTTCCGGGTCGGCTCGGGAACTTATCAGTTCGTCAGCACTCTGGCAGCGGAGTAACCTGAAAAAGAATATGAAAAAATGGAAACGAGTATCGTCCCTGTTGATGGCATTTGTAGCATTGATTGACATGTCTCAAGCATTATTCCCACCGGGAGGTAGTAAACATGAAAGCGAGAACGCTCATTCCCCTGTTCTTTCTCGTGGCGGCGATCTCTTCACCCGCCCAGGAACGGTCAGTTCAGCCGGTCACCTTCGAGAAGCTCTCCGACCGGTTGTATGAAATTCGCGGTGGGCACGGCGCAAACAGCGGCGCCTACATCGGTGACAACGGTGTGCTGTTGATCGACTCCAAGATGGATGAAGATTCTGTCAGGGGCATATTCGAGGGTTTGCAAGCGATCACGGATCAACCGGTACGTTACCTGGTCAACACCCACAGCGATGCCGACCATACCGGCGGGAACCGGTATCTGCCCGGCACGGTCACGATTGTTGCCCATGAAAACTGCCGGAAGGAATTTCTCCACCCGGGAAGAGACGGCTCGCCCTCGATGTGGGCCAATCCCGATCTGGCAGCATTCCTCCCTGCGGTTACCTTCCGTGACAAGATGGACCTGTACCTCGGCGGAAAAAAAGTGGAATGCTGGTATTTCGGCGTCGGGCATACAACGGGCGATGCAGTGGTCAACTTCCCTAGGGAAAAAATCGCCTTCATCGGCGACCAGGCGTTTCCCGGCCGGCCACAACTCATCCATTCGTACAAAGGCGGCAACAGCTTTGCCCATGTCCGGAATCTGGAGCGGATGCTCGAAACACTCGATGCGGAGAGATTCTCCAACGGGCACGGTGACATTGTTGACAGGGCTGGCATCCGGCTCCATATCGAGACGATGAAACAACGTCAGGCGAAAGTCGGGGAATT
>CAYWBT010000085.1:0-12145 GCA_964456585.1 uncultured bacterium | reverse complement strand
CGATGTGTATATACCGAATGAAACGACTTCATTCACCATAGAAATCATCGACACCTCCGATGCACTGATCGAATTCTCTCAAATCGACGAAAATGGAATCTCACTTTTCGGCACGGTGACCTGCTTTGCCGAAGATACGTCCGGCGGTATGTGGGCCGGTATGGACTCAGGGATCGCCCGGTACGACGGCGTTTCATGGCAGGTGTTCGATCCGGGATTGATCGATACGTTATTTACCGATCTTGACCGGCGGTCCATCCTCGATTGTGCGGTTGACTCCCAGAATAACATATGGTTCGGGCTGAAAGCGGGCATCCTGCGATATAACGGTGAAACATGGGACACCTTCCTTCCCGGTAGATACATCTCGCAGGTTGCCACCGATCGGACTGGTTCAGTCTGGATAGCTGCTGCCGAAGATGACAATGCCGCGTCTCTTTCACTCTATACCCTCTACCGCTTCCGTGATGGTGTGCCCGAACAAGTTTCTACTCCCTGGGAAAACCGGGTGGATGGAATCACCGCAATGGCGATATCGCCGGATGACGAGTTGTTTATCTTCCGGGATGGTCTACTGGCAGCATATAATGGCACCGACTGGCGAACATTTAGTGATGCCGATGGCATGACGCCGGTTCACCCGGTAAAATTTGTCTGGGATACGAACGGGGACCTCAGGACATTTGACACCGAGTTTTACAACTACCTACACTTGTTTTCGTTCAGAGACAACACATGGATTCATTTCCCCGATGATTGGAATGCAATCGATTCTCCCCAGAGTTTCGCGGAAGATATGGCAATCAATTATGACGGTCGATTATGGTACATTGTTGATGGGAGAATAATGATATGTAACGAAAACCAGATCGACAATCAATTTAACTATACGTATTCGAACCGATACGGCTGGAATTATAGCGGCATCACCGCAATCTATATCGACCGGAACAATATCAAATGGCTTGGCGGCTGTGGCTCAATTTACCGGTTTGATGAAACAGCCCTGACCATGGAGGAAGAGAAAAAATCACCTGAAGTGTTCGCTCTCCGTCAAAACTACCCCAATCCCTTCAACACCTCAACGACAATAGAATTTACTATTCTCTCCCCGGGCTTCACTAACCTCACCATCTATAACATGGTGGGCCAAAAGATACGCGTACTTGAAGACACCGTCAAACCAGCAGGCCGCCATGCAGTCACCTGGAACGCCCACGGAATCCCAACCGGCCTATACTTGTACACCTTGACAGTCAATGGAATGAGAGAGACGCGGAAAATGATGCTGGTAAAATAGAATGATAGAGCAGCCTGTGCTTCCGTGTCGTTAACTGTTCGGGTGCGGCAGCGTTCTTCTGTCATTTGTTTCGGAAGTTCCCATGCATGAAGAAACGCCGTCCTTTTCTTGAAAAACCGATCAACCAAGTATGTAAGCATATGAAGAGCATGATCCATTGTTACCATTAATTTGGCGACGTGAAGAATGGCATCCCATTCGCTCGGGTATCGCTCACATACACCGCCCGATTGCACGGTTGGATACGGTCTGGAGACGAGCAAAAAACCGGTTGCCCCGAATCATTCTCTACGGTACATTGAGTCCATCAGGCAAAAAAAGAGCAGGCGACAAATAGGCTGTACCTACTCTCTGTAATAGTATGGTAGAGCAGTTTGGGGAGCGCGAAAAAACATGTCGAAGATAATTATCGGCATACATGGGCTGGGCAACAAGCCGCCAAAACGGCTGCTCGAACGATGGTGGAAGCGTTCCATCCATGAAGGGCTTCGGCTCATCGGCCATGATCGGGCGTTTTTCAACTTTCATCTGATCTCGTGGTCGCATTTTCTCCATCCAAAACCCCTGAGCCTTACGGTAAAAGACAAAGATGATCCGCTGTATCTGAAAAATCCCTACGTACCCGCGGCACCCGATGCACAACCTGAACAACCCAGCAAGAAACGAGAGGAAATCCTCGATTTCATCGAGAAAGAGCTTGATAAGCTGCTCTTGAATGACGATCTGACGGTGAATTATTCGATGATTACCGACCTGATTATGAAGCATTTTTTCGAGGATCTCGCCATATATTTTACCACGGAATGCGAGATCGGGGATGACAAGAACTGCACGGCCAAAAAAGCCATCCTGGATAATACACGTCGTGAAATCTTACAACATCGCCGAAAAGATATCATGCTGATCGGGCATTCGATGGGTTCGATCATCGCGTACGATGCGCTCTTTTCACTGGCGGATGAGGTTGAGATTGACACACTGGTGACCATGGGATCTCCGCTCGGCATCCCTGTCATCATGAGCAAGATTGCCGCAGAGAGAGAGCCGCAGCCGAAGGATGGTGAGAAACTCACCACGCCGCCGAATGTGACCCGCCACTGGCACAACTTCTCCGACCTCTCGGACAAGATCGCTTTTAACTACGATCTCGGGGACGATTACGATCCGAATGACCGGAACGTAAGAGCCATCGACCACACCGTTGTCAATAACTTTGAAGTGAACGGCGAGAAAAACGCACATAAGAGTTACGGTTACCTGCGAACGCCCGAATTTGCCACCGTCGTTGACGAATTTCTCACCCAGGGGAGAAGTGCGTTCTGGAACCGGTTGGAAGGAACAGCACAGCGGGCACTCGCCAGATTCTTTTAATCGTTCATAACCGTAACCGGGCGGTCGAGGGTGAGCTTGATGATGGTGTCCACCTCGTTCTGAAAGCCTTTCGGCAGGATTATGGTTACCCCCTGATCGGATTGATCAAACGTTGCCTTTCCCCCGGTAAGCACTTCGGCAGTGAGAATCTTCCCGGCGAGGGGGGGACGTTCCAACGTAGTGCCCTCACATTCGAGGACATGGACATACACCGTGCTGCCCCGATGGGTGGTGCCTCCCCACGTTCCATTCACCCAGGGACCGCCGCGGGTGCCGTAGATGCTTTCGCCGTAGGCCCGGAGCCACGTGCCCATGCCTTTGAGGTTGGCGATTTCCTCCGCTTGAAACTCCCCGGTCGGCATTGGACCGATGTTGAGCAGAAGGTTGCCGTCACCGGTTACTGTACCGACAAGAATTCTGAGGCACTCTTCCAGTGAGCGGATACGGCCGTCCGGACGGTACGACCAGCCGCCGCCGTCCTCGCAGTGGGTCATGGTCATACAGGATTCCCATGCCCGGTCATTCTGAAATGTCCCTATTTTCTGTTCGGGAGTGTCGTAGTCGCCCTGTACCAGCGTAGCCAGTTCCGGTGAGGGACGATCGTCCGTCTCCATGAAGAACCGGGCGGCACGGTTGTTGATGAGCAGGTCGGGCTGGAGCTCATACGACATGCGGAACAGCTGCTTGAAGGTGTAATCGCGCCAGTTCCCCGCGACATGGTCGAACCACATGATGTCGACCTGCCCATAGTTGGTGAGCAATTCCCGCACCTGCGCCTCGTAATAGTCGTTATACTTCTTGTTATCCCCCTTCAGGTAATCGGGATGCGTCCAGTCGCGGGTCGAGTAGTACCAGCCGATCCGAAGACCGTGACGGCGCGCGGCTTCGGCGATGTCACGGCAGATATCATGCTGGTAGGGCGTTTCGGCGATATTGTAATAGACCGGTTTTCCGGGCTCGGTAAAACGAACCTGTTCGGTGGGCCACATTGAAAAGCCATCGTGGTGCTTGGTTATGAACACGACATATTTCATGCCGGCCTCTTTCGCGAGCGCCATCCATTCGTCCGCGTTGAATTTCACCGGATTGAACTGCCGGTACAGATTGTCATACACGTCACCGGGAACTTTCTGGAGACGCTGGCCTCCCTCGATGCGGTCCATGCGACCCCAGCTGATTTCCGCGCCGCTGATGCTGGCAGGGCCCCAGTGAAGAAACAAGCCGAACTTCGCATCGCGGAACCACCGGTTGAGCCGCTCTTCACGCACGGCGGCGGCGTTTGGTCCGGAGAGCACATCGACCAGTTCGCCCGCGCTTTGCGGCGAGGATTCATCGGCTGTGACCGGTTGAATTCCCAATGCGCAGAGCAACATTCCATACAGCCATAACTTCCGATACATGGTGTTTCTCCCTCCCTATTATTGAACTCTTCCGTTGTGTGAATAGTCCCGTGTATACATCATCGACCGTTTCCCTGCACCAGTTTCACCGGAGAGCTGATTTCGATCTGCACCGGCCCGATAAGCCCCGATCGTGGCGAGCCCCGATAGCGGGTTGGGATCGTTGCATAGTGATTCGCCAGCGTATTGAATATGAGGATTTCTATCCTGTTCTCGCCGGATTGCACCAGCTCGGTGACATCAACCGTCCACGGCGGGGCAACACGGATACCGGCAGACCGCCCGTTGACCCGTACCTCCGCCGTCGCCGCAACTTCACCCAGGTTGAGCCGAATTCGCCCGCGACCCTGTTCCGGTGTGAGGGTAACGTTCTTCCGGTACCAGGCGCCTCCGGAATAACATTCCAGCGCACTCCCCTTCGACCAGTCCCCGAGGGCAATCATCCCCGACCCGCAATCGAGCACAACCGGTTCCGGCATGACCGATCCGCCGTACAAGCCGCGTTCCTGCTCGATCCGAAATGCCACGACTGCCATGCCCGGCATCGATTGCGGCAGGATTGCATGATACTGTACGGCACCGTTGTCCAACACGTTCTGCCGTTCGACCCGCAGGGGAATACCGTCAGCCCATGCTATCAGCGTGCCCCGGACGGGTACGGTCATTGCGCACAAGCCGGGAGGTGCGGTGAAACGATACCACCCAGCGGGAGATGGTTCATCGCAGCGCACGTCATAAGGAACCACGCCGGGACGGTCATACCAACTCATGGAGAGCGCCGTTCGTTCCCGAGGTCGGGACATCCCGGTTCGTTCGATCACTATATGTCCGCGTCCCGGTCCATCGTACCGGATCACCATATGGTTCCCGCCTGCATGCAATCTGACAGTTCCCCGCTCGTTATCCACCCGCATCCCGTTTACATAGATCGCCCCCGGTATCAGACCGCCGACAATACAATTCGCCTCCCCATCCTCGGCAGCATGAGCAGATGTCCACAGATAATATCGGGTGCCGGATTCCTCCTGAACATAGAGCGTCTCGTTGAGCCCGTCCTTCTCTGCACCGAGGCAGATGAAATCGTCGGTGATGTTTTCTTTCAGGCCATGATATCCCTGGTGTCCCGGATCGCCCTCGATCCCCCACCGCCAGGAAAATGCGTATGGTGTCCAGGTATACTGTTTCCCGCCGATTTCCACCGGAACTGCGGGATCGACCTGCCGCACTGCCGAAAGTCGGCGGTCCAATTCTCCGGTATCGATGTCATTGGGCAGCGGACCCAGCTTCCAGAATTTCTGCCCGAAACCGTAGGTCACCCGCTCCCATCGCGAATCGTCATAGCCGGGATTCTGCCACCCGGGCGCCGGTGTATGCTCCTCCGAATAGCTGAATATCCGCGCCTCCGGCCCGATCGTGGATGAGGTGACCGGCAGGCGGAAGTCTCCCCAGCGATTGTCGAGTGTCGGTGTGAGCTCGAATTCCCAGAGACCGTCCAAATCCAGCGTTACCGGGGCACCAGACGCTTCCCCGTCCAGCGTTATGAGCCGGCCATCCAACCGGATGTCAGCCGTTACGTGTCCTCCCTTCGCTGCATAGCCGGTGATGGCGATTCCGTCATTATCGATGGTAATATCTCCAATCTCATCGAGATCGGTCGCTTCAATCGTAGCCGCCGCTTCTCCGGGACTGAATACAATTACCTGCGCTTCATAGTCATGTAACGGCATGCGGACTTTCGTCCCTTCGTTCGTCGACGACACCACATGCAGCGGTTGTTTCCCGCCAGTCCACGGATCCCAGAGCTCAACGGTGCCATGTGCTCGAAAAACGCACGATGTCCCTTTCTTGGCACCCATAACCATGTATACGTCGCGCGTCCCGATCTTACGGTGTACCGCCATGCCCGGTTCGGCAGCCTGGAAATCGGGAGTCACCAGGCGATTGATCTCGTCCGATACTTCGTCGGGACTGTGCACCTGAAAACCGGCACCACCGTTCGGATTCGTTTGTTTTCGTGCCGGAGCCCCGGTCTTACTCTCCTCTGAGGATACCCCGAACAGTTCCCTGACCGCCGCATCGAGTTCGGGATCGTTGCGACCGGCCCGATCGCTTGCTTCCGGCAATGCACCGAGCGCGATGACAATACCACCAGCGCGGTGGAATTCCAGGGCTTTCCGAATCGCCGACCATCGTATCGCCCGCATCGCCGGCAGTACGAGAACGCGGTACGATTCGCCCGAAACGTGCAGTCTCCCGTCCTTGATGTCAGTTCGTTCCAGCGACTGAAAGTCCATGAAATCGAAATCGATTCCCGAGGCGACAAGCCGGCGAGCGGTTTCAAACGCGGTCTCGGTTGCCTCCTTTCCGCCAATGTCCGCTTGCTGGGGAGCAACCGGATACAGAACGGCCACATCGCAGACATGCACGCCCTGACTCATGAGATAGGACAGGCGTTCGAAATACTTCAGGAAAACACCCATATGCTCCCAGTACGGCATCCGGAAATGATAGCAGGGCGGCGCCCACTCCCAGAAACCGCCGTGGGTTGTGTAATACAGCCCGTGCAGGTTCAGCAGGGTACAGCCGTACAGGTAATTTTCGCACGTCGCCTTCATCAGGGTTTCGGGCGTCGCCCCCCACCCGAGGCTGTGATATCCTTCGATCCACACCCGTGGCCGCCGATAGAGGTGAGCGATGGAACTGGAAACCTTGCCCTTGATGAGGTGTGCCTTGCCGCCGGGTGTATCATGTCCCGGGGCGGTATACCAGCGAACGCAGCGGAAATAATCGCCGAATTCATGCGGATCCAGTCCCCTGCTGCCGGGATCGCATCCATAGATGAAACCGCGCTGCCAGTGCCAGTCGAAGATCGGTTTAAAATACCGCTCTTCCATCAACTGCACCTTGACATCAGCGTAGTCGAGACGGACTTTGGGTGTAACCGGGCCTATGTCATCGAACAGTGCGGGAAGCACCTCAAGCAAGTCGTAGCCTTTTCGCTGCCGAAATTCCTTCCCGAAGTCCTGCGCCCAGAGATTGCCGTCAACACCGAATTTCAGCTCATCCTGAAAGAAATAGTTCAACCCCTCGGGTATGCCACCGGGAGAATTATCCTCGCATGGTTGAAAGAACCGTTCGACAACGCGCTGTCCAGCCATGGGATGGAGGGGATTCAAGGTCATGGGCTTGGTGTGAGCGCAGATAACATAAACCTGCCAGGCATGCTTCACCGGACGCCACGTGAGAATGCCATTCTTCACAAGGCCGGCAAGATCGATGCTGTCGGAGCCAGCCACATCGTCGGCAAGCGGGTA
The DNA here is from genome assembly GCA_964456585.1 of uncultured bacterium. Classification (GTDB taxonomy): domain Bacteria; phylum Latescibacterota; class Latescibacteria; order Latescibacterales; family Latescibacteraceae; genus Latescibacter. The sequence goes on along the minus strand of CAYWBT010000085.1, from coordinate 4,760 downwards.
GGCACGGGCGGCGATGACCTCACCCGGGATTTTCAACGCAACTGATTGCCCCGCTTCCACACGTTGGGTCTGGGTCAAAGCCAATTCAATGCCGTTGAGTTCAAGATCGCGATAGAGGAGCCGGCCAAAGAGATTATCCTTGCCCGGCCAATCGAGTGTATACCCACTCAGACCGATACCCATATCCCGTTTGCGGCATTCTCCTACAATCCAAGCCCAGATATTCCACCACTCCCCGGAAAAAATCTCCGGTTCGTTTGGATAGGTCGGCCAACCCGGTGTGTCTTCATGGGCATAATTAACCTGCATACCGGTCACGCCCTTCCGTTTCAATTCATCAAGCTGCCACAGGAGCCGTTCCCTGTCGAGGGGATCGCCTGTCCACCACCAAAAGGGGATTTCGCCGTATCCCGCCGGAGGAGTCCGAAAACCGGGAACCACATCGAGGTCCCCAGCCCGCGAGGGGTATCCCAACGCATGTTCCGGCGGAGCGGGCAGATTGTCGGGATTGCCCCAGTCCGAATCTGCGGTAACCGACAGGGAGAGTATAACAGAGCTTATAACAACAATGATACTGATTATTAACCGATGTCCCGGTGCGGGAAAAACCGGCAGGTGTCGTTTCTTCATGGCGTTCCTCATGTGACAGTTATAGTACCCGTGGCGGGCACGGGCGAACCGATGGCTGTCTCCTAAGATTCAACGGTGTTCGCTCAAACGGTTGACCTTGTTAATATACGCACGAACGTCAAACTTTATCAAGCATCCCTTGTCGTTCATGGAGCGAATTTTCCCCAAAACAGGGCGGCAGGGGACTCCGTAAACGTACTGTTCATTTTTTTAAATACCGCTTGATTATTATTAGCATATTAGTATATGTTCAATAGTATCACTAAGGCGGCTGGTGTTCTGCAAGCAGGCCTTATTGGGTACCTCTTCATATACGACGATTGTCAGATGGAGGCCCCGACGACCCAAACTGGGTGATAGCGCTGTGTCCGAACTGTCACCGGGAAGCGCACTACGGGGCTGACCGGGATGAGACGCAGGAACACCTGACGAGGGTGGTACAAGACATCGAGGAACAGCTCACATAAAAACCATCGTTATCGACGACTCTGCCTGAACCCGATATATGCGGACAGGAATGAGTATGTGCCGATAGAGAAAGTGAAGGCAAATAGCTTCACTGAGTCGAGGAAGATGGTGTTGGTGAAATAACTGGAAAATGAGACATAAACATAACCTTTCATGAATTTGATAGCTGGGAGATGTCGGTTTATAAAAAACAATATTAAAACGAGGGCGGAGATGTTAAAAAATGGATTTTTATTTATTTATACAGTTTTATTCATTTTAGCTGCCGTATCTTACGCGGAAAATGCAAAAAAGAATCTGATTCCGAATAAACCCGGGAAATCGCCCAATTACTGGTGCACATGGGCAGCGCAAAATTATATGCATGGGCAGGGAGCAAAAGAGCTTGACCCTATTCTGCTTAAAGTTGAGGGCATCGGAAAATATTACGCCGATTATCTAAACGAGGAAACACTGTTCGGGGGAAAAGGCTTTATTGTGAACTTTTTTCCGAAAGTCCGCAGCGACCTTTATGTTGTTTTGGATTATGGCTGGGATATTCCGCTAAACAACGATACCGGTTACCGTAATTATTGTAAACTTGACCCGCAGAAATTTCCATCATTTAATGGAACGATACCCGAAAATCTGAATCTCCTTAATAAAAAAGTTATGGAAAACGGATGGCGTGGGGTAGGTCTCTGGTTCAGGATACCAGAGGCGACTATTGATTCTGAAAGAAAAAAGACTTTTAGCTCTGCGGAAGAATATTCAAAAGTTTTCTGGGGAGAGCGTATGGTATGGTGCAAAAATGCGGGTATTAATTACTGGAAAATGGATATGGGTGGAGATGATACGGTTTATAGCCTTTTGTCAAATCTTGCCATCGAAAAAGCCCCTGGACTTATTGTCGAGCATGGCGTACAGGCAGAGGATGGCCCTTTCAACGAATGGCCAGGCCCGGGAAGAATAGAGCAAAAATATATGGATACGGCAGCGTACAGAATACAATATGCAGAGGTGCTCCGTCTTTACGATATATCGCCGCAGCTTGGGATACCAACAACCCTTGAAAGAATTTCTGCTGTTTTGAATACGGTAAAAACGAAACCGAAAGCCGAAGGTTATCTGAATTGCGATGATGAGGTATATATAGCTGCGGCTCTCGGTGGAACTATGGGTATACTGAGAAACCCAATGATAGGACTACGTCCCGGTGGCGATCCCGATATTTACATGAAAAGCCCCCGTATGCAGAAAAAGAGAATGGATGAGGTTGTCCGTGCTGTAAGATGGCAAAGGATATCGCCTGCATACGGCCCAAAAGGTGAAAAGGTATGCCTTGACAACCGCGCGCTATTCGATTCATGGAAATATACGCTCGGAGAATTTTGGACAAGCGCTGCCGACTGGAACTTAGACTATAATTCCATCGATAAGATTGTTGCTCAGGGCGCCCCGGCAAGGGTGACACGTGGTCTTGAACTCCCCAAGGTTACGGGAACGGACGATCCTCCGTATATACTAGCTTCTCTTAATCCAAGCGGCGCTGTATCGATAGCGGCTCTGGGAAGGCTTTCTCCTGAGGAAGGATATTTCTGTCCGGAAGCGGATGTCACCCTTAAAGTCGGAAATGCAAGGATATTCGGAATTTTCGGATACTACCGTAGTTTGTCACTTGAATTTGATAAACCGCTCGGGGAAGTGAAAATCTGGGCGCAGGATCTTGCCGGAGAAGTTGCACAGGATATAACCGAAAAAGTAATAATAACAAAAACGTGCATTTCTATTCCGGGTGAAATCATCAGAACTGTGGGGCTTTCAGCCGCAACAAAAGGCGACCTTTCCGATCCCGGAATGGTTTTGAAAATCGAATAGCAAAAAGGGAAATTACCGGTAGAGATTAAAGGTGATTTTTATTAAAAAACACCTTTTGCTTGATTTTGTACATAGCAGAACAAAGTGGACCACTTTAGCCCATACGATTCAACGATACTTCATATCAATAAGCGTAACCAAACATACTATCTATGCCACGTATACGAGAGACGTACAAAGAAAAAGCCCTGAATTCTTCGGAATCAAGGCCACTACTGACACAAACTGATACAAATTGGGTCATGAGCAATTGATTTTTGTGTCAACCATTTTTCTAAGTCCTTGTTTTTAATGGTTGAGCAAGTTTATCGATATGCGAACTATTTCATTAACAATATTGTAGCAGCAGAAGAAGTAGCCGTTGATTTAGGATTCGCCCTTCTACGGGATAAGAAAAGAAAACGAACAGGTATAACACAAGGGAAACCTAATTTTGTGAAGCTCGTACAGCGTCAGCTTGATGAGGAAGGTCTATATCGCGTTCTGTCCGGACTGGCCTACTCAGACACTGTATTTCTGATGCAACTTACCTCTGCGCCAATCGATGACGCTAAATGCAATGGCGATGTTGTCATGGAACGTGCAATTCACCACGATAAGTTGGATACATTGCTTGCTGAAGCTGCTGCGGTTTATGCGCGTGGAGCCTGGCTTAAAACGATCCAGTTTCACGGTGATTCAGCTCAAACGTTTGACTTGGTCAATATACGCACGAACGTCATACTTTCTCAAGCATCACTTGTCGTTCATGGAGCGAATTTTCCCCAAATATGGGACGGCAGGGTACTCCGGAAGCGTACTGTCCACTTTTTGAAATACGGCTTGACATTTATTAGCATATTAGTATATGTTCAATATCATTACTTATGCGGCTGGTGTTCTGCTCGAAGGCCGTTGACCTTTGACCGGCGAAAATGAGGGGAAACACTGAAGGTTAAAGACAGTGTGGTTGTGAACGGATCAGCATTGCTGAGAATTACTGCTGATACTTTGTAGGAAATGATTTTAAAGTGTGGTCTTATAAAGGCTGTATAAGATTCCTGCTAAATTAGTGACAAGTAAAAGATAACAGAACTTCATGCAATACTATTTAAAGATTCTGTATACAGGCAATATGCACAATACATATAATGGTGTAAATTTATTCTTCCTTGAGTTTTTCAAGTGGCTCAACAGATTGTAATTTATAAGTGAGTTGTATGGCAAATATGGTGGGATACGCATCTTCATCTTGCAGAATGGTTATGTTCGGTCTCCGGGGCAGGTGAAACCGCATTATATGGCTGTCGAGTAAATTTCTTTTACATAATATCATCTTATTAGAGCTGCAAGCGAGCGCAGGTTGTCATAGTCAATAGCTACTAGGGAGACAAAGCGTGGGAAGGTGTTCCGACGTGATTGCTTAAAAGTCGGAGAGGTTATACTGCTAGTATTAGGTGCTTAAAAAGGGGAGTTTCAAATGAAAACAAGAATTTCTTTTATAGGTTTAGTTGGAATAATATTAATGATTGTATATTGCGGAGTTCCTCAATCTGATTATGACAAGCTTAAATCAGAGAATGAAAAATTAAAAGGGGAATTAGACGAATGTCAGAATGGTGCGAAAAGATTAATAGCATCTATTGAGAAGGCATATAATGAGAAAAATTATTCCCAAGCCAAACAGTATATTGAATTGCTATATTCCAAACATCCGGAGTCTCCTAAAAATATTGATTTTAAGATTTTGTTAAAGGAAATTGAAAAACTTGAGTTGGCACAGAAAAAACAAAAAGAAACTGAAAAAAAAGAACGAATAAGATTAG
>CAYWBT010000084.1:0-12181 GCA_964456585.1 uncultured bacterium | reverse complement strand
GGTATGCGGAAAAACCTCATCAGCCTTCAGGATACGGTCAGTCTCCTTGACCGGACCCAGGACCGCCTGTCTTCAGGCAAGAAGGTGAATACCGCCCTCGATAATCCAACTAACTATTTTGCAGCTCAAGCACACATGAATCGGGCCAGTGACCTGACCGCACGCAAAGACGGTATGAGTGAAGCGATCCAGCTTACCAAGGCCGCCGATGCAGGTATCGAAGGTATCAACGGTCTGATCGATTCAGCGAAGGGTCTTGTCCAGGCCGCCCGTTCCGCGACTGTAGCGGACCGTGCTTCCCTTGCCACACAATTTGATTCGTTAATGAGCCAGCTCGACGATCTCGCGGCTGATTCAGGGTATAAGGGAAAAAATCTCCTGGCCGCTGAAAACCTGACCGTCGAGTTCAACGAGAACGGTTCCAACACGCTGACAGTGGCGGGATTCACGGCGAGTTCTACCGGTCTCGGTATCGATGCCGCGGCAAACGACTGGGCAGCTGAAGCCGATATCGACGCCGCCGTTTCGGACCTCGATGCGGCATTGAATTCACTGCGTTCAGAATCGGCCAAACTGGCCTCGAACCTGAGCGTGATCACCACCCGTCTCGATTTTACCACCGACATGATCAATACGCTCATCGAGGGCTCGGATAATCTCACCCTCGCTGATATGAATGAAGAAGGCGCCAACATGCTGATGTTGCAAACACGTCAGGCACTCGGCACAACCGCCTTAAGCCTGTCTTCCCAGGCCGCACAGTCCGTTCTGAGGTTGTTCTAATCAACAGTTCAGGGAAGAAAGGAGTCGTAGTATGATGGCTCCTTTCAGTGTTGTTTCCCCTCAGGAGGAGGAACGATGAAAGCGAATAACGTGACAATGAACCAGCAGGTTACGTTGAAACAGTATCGCGCCTCTCAAACTACGGACTCCCTGCCCACACAGTTGAACGGAAAGCAGGGGGGATCAGTATCCCCAAGCGATTCAACTGGATGGGAAATGATACGGGGAATCGATTCCGGATTCAGTTTCTTCCAGGCGATCAATTCACTGTTTAACGATGTGTCACGATCCATCCGTAAGGCCGATAGTGTCATGGATGAAATCGGTAAAGTCATCGACCAACTGGATGAAATTTTAAACAGGATCGTCAAAAACTATCCCCCGTTTCCGCAGGGAAGCGAAGATCGGGTAAAACTCTTGGCCAGTTTCAATACTCTCAGGAGGATGATTGACGGGTTGACCATTCCGCCGCCGGACAGTAATGCCGGCATGATTGTGGCCAATCCTTCTCAGGTTCCGAATGCCGGTGACTGGGAAATCCAGGTCGATGAAATAGGTCTTTCCCTGACCGTTCATCATCAGGAGGTTAACACCGGGACCACCGGTCTCAATATTCCGGAACTTTCTGAGGATGCTGGCGATGAGGCGGTTAAAGCCGCACTCGTAAATCTTCAGGTTGCACGCGAAACACTCGTTGTCAGACGTCAAGGTCTGGCGTCCGATGCGGAATTCATCTCGAGTTATCGGGAGCTCAACACATTAAATACCGGCTTTTTGGGTGGTTTGGGTAATGCGGTTTCATCTGTCGATTTGCAGGAATTCACTGCCGATGAGAAAAGTGTTGAAGTAAAACAATCTCTGGCAGAGAGCATGATCGGCAGCATTACCCAGGCATACCAGCAGCTGGGAAAGTTGTAAGATAACCGATGGCACTGAAAATCACACTTCATCCGCACGAGCGAATGATCCTGAGTGGAGCCGTGGTGGCAAACTGGGGCTGCACGAATTGTGATCTGAGTATTGAAGAGAATGTCCCCGTCCTGCGGGAAAAAGACATCATGGGAGAAAAGGATGCACATTCCCCCTGCCGCAGGATATACCTGGCCATTCAACTCATGTATGTGGATGAAAAAAATCTTACCGAGTATCACCGAATCTACTGGGAGCTCGTGCGGGATGTGGTGAAAGCAGCGCCGAGTATGTTGAGTATGATTGAGCGTATAAGCGAGCACATTTCCAACAGAAATTACTACAAAGCGCTCAAACTTTCCCGGAAACTGATAGAGTATGAAGATGAATTGGTCGACAGTTACTTTCAGTCTGTCGGCACCGTCATGGAGCGCTAACAAACTGACATTTTACAGGGAGGCCCCATTGAGTAGCGCACTATAGCGATCACGCGGGACCACTATGGGTCGGGGATGTATGGCTTGCTTGCAGGTATTCCACAATTCATGGCGGTCCCGCTTTTTTCCATTTTCCGCGTAGGAACATCGTCATCCCCGTGCACATTTTCATACTCATAGCCGGAGGAAATGAGATGATACTGCTCAGTTCAGCAGCGAAACCGCGGTAAAATGTATTCACGAATCGGGTAGAAATGAAAAAATCATTCAAGTTTTATAAATATTTTCCGATATTAGGGGTAAGTAAGGTAGCTTTCTTCCGCCGATTCTATTTGCGGTTCCCACTGTTGTGGGGAGAAATGGTAGCATCAATGAGGAGGTTAAACAGGTGAAAGTTCCCGGTTTGCCTTTCGGATCTAATAATGTAAACAGGATGAACATCCGAGATAACAGCAAGGATGTGGTTAATAAAAATCCTGTTCGTTCCGATACCGCCGAGATTTCCGGTGCGTTGCTTGCTAAAAATGACGCCGAGGGGCTGTCTCTGAACGATACAATCGAATTTACCCCGCGCCCGGATACGGTGCGCGCTGCCCAGAACCGGGTATCGGCCAAAGCGTACGATAATCCTGATACCATCGATGAGATCGCGGCAAAATTCGTTGATACGCTCGTTTCATCGAATCCGGTCACCGTTTCTCCGGAAGAAAGTGTGCGCTCAGATAAAATTGATTCTGCGCAGGAAAATATCCTGAAAAGCTTTTACGATCTGGAGAATATTCTCAAGAATATTGCCGAAAGGGTTGTTTTTTCCCAGGGACTGGCAAAGTTTTTACAGGAAAAGTAATATCGGTACTTCCATCACCGTATGAATGAAACGGCGTATGAATTTTTCATACGTTTTTTTTTATTCCTCATCACCACTTTCCCTAGTGGTTTTTTTTTGCTATACTTACTCAGAACAGGGAAAAAAACACATGTCAACCGGCTATGAACTACCCGATGGTACGATATGCCGTAAGAAGATACCGTCTTGTTATCAAGTAATCCATGGTATTTCAAAACAGTAAAAAAGACGTGTGGTGAACCTTGTCCTTGTTGTTCTTGAGGACGATACCGGATGGTTGTTCAAACCGGGATGTTTGGGCGTATTTTTTACCGTACCTGACCTACCAATTCGTTATGAATAACACTCCTGACTGGAACATTTTCCTCTCACCGGCGGGATCAGAAATGAACGGGAGCACCTTTCAGGAAAACGCCGTTACGATCGTGCGCCGCCTCAGGGACGCCGGCTTCAACGCTTATATTGTCGGCGGTGCGGTACGCGACATGGTCATGGGGCTCACACCAAAAGACTATGACATTGCGACAGATGCTTCCCCTGAGGCTGTTGCCGGGCTTTTTGGACGAACCCATGCCATCGGCGCACAGTTCGGTATCGGTACTGTAACTCTCGGCGGACATGCGTTCGAAGTTGCACAGTTTCGAAAGGACGGTGTGTACGAGGATGGCAGACACCCTTCATCAACCGAACCATCCGGAGCCCTCGAGGATGTGAAACGAAGAGATTTCACCATAAACGCCCTGCTCTACGATCCTGACACGGACACCATTATTGACCATGTCGGGGGTGTCGAGGATATCCATGCCGGTATTGTCAGGACGATCGGCGCCCCTGAGCAGCGTTTTGCGGAAGATAACCTGCGAATGCTGCGCGCGGTGCGGTTCACCGCTCATCTCGATTTTATGATCGACAAAAAGACACTCGATGCCATCAAACGAAATGCGCTGAATATTGGGCGCGTGAGCAACGAGCGGGTGCGGGATGAGCTGAACCGGATGTTCACGGGGAACCATCCTGACCGGGCGTTCACCCTCCTCGACGAGACCGGCCTGCTTGCTGTCGTACTACCGGAAGTGTCGGCGATGAAAGGCATTGCGCAACCGGAAACCTTTCATCCTGAGGGAGATGTCTTCGAGCATACACGCCTCATGTTTAAACTCTTCGGCGGCGGAGCAGTGCCGCTCGCATGGGGAATTCTCCTCCACGATGTGGGTAAACCGCCGACCCTAACACATACCGATCGCATCAGGTTTACCGGTCACGAAACCATTGGTGCCGAGATGGCAAAAACCATCATGAAACGCTTGAAATTCAGCACGATACTCGTGAACCGTGTCACTGCCTTGGTGAAAAACCACCTGCGGTTTATCCATGTTCGCGACATGAAAAAGTCAACGCTCCATCGATTCATGAGCCTCGACGGATTTCACGAGATGCTTGAACTCTACCGGCTCGACTGTCTGGCAAGTCACGGGAACCTCGAGATATACGACTATCTACAGCGGGAAATGGCGTGTGAGCACCGGGAGAAAAAAAATCTGAAGCTGCCGGCTCCACTCCTGAACGGCCACGATCTCATAGCGCTTGGATACGAGCCGGGACCGCTCTTCAAAGAGATGCTCAATCATCTCATTGATGCGCAAATTGAAAAGAATATTGCCACGCGTGAAGAAGCTGTTGCCTTTATTGCAGGGATGTTTCGTCGGAAGAGGCTTCGGTAAAATCAGAGGCAAAAAAGTAATCGGCAGGATCGACATAAGTGCTGCCATGCTCGACGGAATACATGATGTGCGGTGCGACCGCCTTGATTGATATTCCCGTTCTCCCCATGAGCGCGATCTGCTGACCGCGTATAACCGTATCTTTTGGTTTCACGGTGATACCCTTTTGATTCAGGTGCGTGTAGCGGGTCCGGTACCCGTTTCCATGATCGATTTCGATATACCTGCCGAGTTCATCGGAAAACGACACCACCTTCACCGTACCATCCGCGGTCGCGACGATTGCGGTCCCCTCGTCATTGGTAATATCCACGCCGGGGTGGCTCTTTTCTATGGGGGACAGTTGCTCGGAGCGCTGGAGAAATTTGAACTCCTTGGTAATAAATCCCGTTGTCGGGCGTATGGACGGAACGCGTTTCAGAAAATCAACATTTGCCATGCACTTTTCATGCAAATTGGTAACATTATAGTCGAACACGAAACTCCGTTGTTCGAGATGATCGATGTAGTTGAGAATTCGATGCAACGGCATTTTAATCCCGCTCTTCGTGAGCTGGATATCGATTCCCCGGTCAAGTTTGAGGTCTCGTTCTGAGATATCGGCTTCCTTTCGAATAACTTCCGCCATCGTTTCGATACTGTCAATCTTCGTGCTCAGATCCTCGAGGGAGACATCGAGGCCTGTGATGATTTTTTCGAGCAGTTCGTTCTGCTGCCTGATTTCTCTGCTGTGGCCGAGAAGAAATGACTTACTCTGGAATCCGACGATATAGAAAATCATGATGCCGGTGGCCACTATAAGAAAGATCGCCGCACCCATGAGTGCAAAGCGGGACACCTTGAATTGCTTGACCTTCGACTGCGAATGGGGAATGAGAACGAATGTGAGATGTTTCCAGGCCATGTCCGGATCCGTGCGGCATCGGTGATCGTTGTCAAGAGAACAGTTCGCCCGGCTCGGTCACTTCGATGGACGCAGTATACGTTGACGGTTCACCTTGTCCAGGTATGAGTCTTCTGGTTGGTTCAATCAGTGCGAAAAAAGTTGGCCCCCGATCACGAGTCGTAAGAGCGGGGGCCGTTGTCCTGTTATGTCAGATAAGCCCGCAGCGGCTTCGATCGTGATGCATGGCGAAGGCGCTTGATAGCTTTTTCCTTGATCTGTCGTACCCGCTCACGGGTGAGTTTGAATTTTTCGCCGATCTCTTCGAGTGTCAGCGAGTGCTCACGGTTAATCCCGAAATAGAGGCTGATAACTTCCGCCTCGCGATCGGTGAGCGTCGAGAGTGCTTTTTCGATCTCACGTTTGAGCGAATCTTTCATCAGCTTCTCGTCGGGAGAAGGCTGGAACTTGTCCTCGAGAACATCCAAGAGCCGGTTATCCTCACCATCGTTGAACGGTGCATCGAGGGAGAGATGCCGCGAAGAGATCTTCAGGGTATCCATGACCTCGTACGGGCTCATTTCGAGTTCGTCGGCTATCTCGTTCGCAGAAGGTTCACGCCCGAATGTCTGCTCGAGTCCGCTCGATGTCTTACCGATCTTGTGGAGCGCACCGACCCGGTTAAGGGGAAGCCGCACGATCCTCGATTGTTCGGCGAGCGCTTGGAGGATCGCCTGTCGAATCCACCAGACTGCATAGGAGATGAACTTGAATCCCTTAGTTTCGTCGAAACGCTTCGCGGCCTTGATGAGCCCCAGGTTCCCTTCGTTGATGAGATCGCCGAGGGAGAGCCCCTGGTTCTGGTATTGCTTGGCGACACTCACCACAAACCGGAGATTTGCCTTGGTCAGCTGTTCGAGAGCTAGCTGGCTGCCCTTCTTGATATCACGTGCGAGTTCAACTTCCTCGCTCGCCTTGAGGAGTTCGACTTCGCCGATCTCCTGGAGATACCTGTCGAGCGACTGGTCTTCCCTGGTATAAGGCTTCTTCGCGAGTTTTGACAAATTATCGCACTCCTTTACACTACTGGTTACGAGTTACGACTCCCAAGCCGCTATTCTTTCCTGACTGCCACATACCCTTTGAGAATGTTATCGTTGTTTATTTTCCGCAGACGGTATACGAGTATATTCTTACTCGAATCCTGGTACTTGACCTTCAGGACGTTGAAATCATCAACATCATTGACCGGTTCGCTCTGAATCTCCACAATAATATCTCCTTCGCGGAGATTGGCTTCCGTCGCCGGACTGTCCTCGTCGATTCTGACAATCACCACCCCTTTGGAGATACCCACGAGATCATACTGCTGGGCCATGTTGCTGTTGAGATCAACCACATTGATGCCGCGCCATGAGTGGGGACTTCCCGGGGAGGGAACGGCGCTTGCAACAGGATCGAAATCGTTACGGTCGGCGAGTTCCATTGAAACCGATTTTTTCTTTGATTCGCGCAGTATGTTGAGGTCGACCTTATCACCGGGAAAGTGTTCGGCGATTCTGAACAGGAAATCCTGGAAGTTCTCAATGCTTTTACCATCGAGTTCCACTATTATATCACCGTGTTTCAGGCCAGCCTTATCAGCAGGGGAGTCTTTGAGCACCTCATTGATCAGGACACCTTGATTATCGGACAGATTCATGGCCTCCTGCATATCCTTGTCGATGTCCGAACCCTGGATTCCCACGAAACCGCGCTTGACTTCACCGCTTTCTATCAATTTATTCACCACGGATTTCGCCAAGTTGATCGGAATGGCGAAACCGATCGCCGCATACTGCATGGTATACATGTTGTTGATACCAACAACTTTCCCGTTGATATCGCAGAGGGCGCCGCCAGAATTGCCCGGGTTAATCTGTGCGTCGGTCTGGATGAAATCCTGGAATCTCAGGTCGCTATCTTCCGGCATCCGTAAGCCATGCCTGCCGAGCGCGCTGATGATTCCCACGGTGATCGTTCTCTCGAGACCGATTGGATTTCCGATCGCAATGGCGTAATCACCGGGTTTCAGTTCAGCTGAATCACCGAGCTCGGCCACGTATTCAGCGGGAAGGAGTTTTTCGCCGAGGTCGAGCTTGATGACCGCGATATCAGTTTGCGGATCACGGCCAATGACATCGGCACGATACTCCTCATTGTCGTTGATTTTAACCTTGATTTTTTTTGCGTTTTCAATGACATGGTTATTGGTGATAACATGTCCTTCACGATTGATAATCACACCGGAACCAATGCCATTCTGGGGGGGAAGATTCCGCCGGTCCCGAGGCGTCGGAATATTAAAAAAACGCTCCAAGGGGTTGACTACTTCTAACTGGGATTCTCCCTCAACCGAAATGAGAACCACCGACGGTGCTACCTTCTCATACACAGCGACAAAAGGGCTTTCTGCGCCTCCAAGAACTGGAAGAACGGCATGAACCGGTAGTGTAGTCGTGAAAAAGATGAGAATGGATGCGGATAGAAGGGTGCTCAAACGAGCATAGATTGAGAAATGCTTCGATTCCATTTTTTCTCTCTCTCCTGAATGGGAAACATGAAAAATAAATAATTTAAGCGAAAAAGTCAATTGCTTCTTTGATGCGTGCACACACCGTTAACAATTTTTTCGTAAATTAGTACCCTTCTATTTATACCTTTAACCGTGTCAATTCTTTGTCAATCCATGCCGTAAACAGAGTAGGGCACGGTGTCTGAATCATTTTTCAAACTGTTGTACTGTTATAAACACCTGAACAGCCTGTTGGTTTCAAAAATTATCCAATTTTTAAGTCTCACTGACCGCTCTTGTCGAAGGTTTCTCCCGTCGGAATGAGAAAGAAGTGCGATCATTTCATTCGAGTGAATGATTTTTACGATTTTTCGGACCCTTGTGTTCTCCCATTCGCAGGTGGGAAAACGGCTCATTGAAAAAAAAACCGGGACAGAGCCCGGTTTTTTTCGTTAATAAATTGATTATTCTTTATGCTAAAAAGAAGCTTCAATATCTCACGTCCTTGAGTGTGTTCTCGATTTTTTTATTTTTCTTCAGCCTGTTCACTGCTTTCGGCTTTTTTATCTGTGCCGGATTTTTTCATCAAATCGGCGAATGCCCGCTCCTTTTTATCGAGTTCTGCCTCCAAGCTCTTCAGGGCTGTTGTCTGTGCCTGGAACTCATCAGAATTCCCGAGTTTGTCGATTGTGCCCTGGTTGCTTGCTTCATAGGTGAGTGCACCCAGTTCGGTAAAAGATTTCGATATCTTTCGCTTTGTATTGAGGATATCAAGCTTGACCTTGCCTAGTTTGGTATATTCTCCTGTTTTTTCAGCGGCAACCGTGACACCGTCGAGTACGACATTTTTAATTCGGTCCCAGAGATTTTGCATCGTTACACCCCTTCTTGTAGGAAGTTCTCATTTGTCGGCGCATGTGCACCGGAAATAATATAATAAAAATGTTTCAGTTGTCATACCTTATTGCTGTTCAGGCGATCATATTGCTGTCGTTCTGCCGGAAAAAACCGAATTGTCGACTGTCTCTTTTGTGGTGATGGTATTATTTTCCCTATTCGGTAAGATGAGCGTTCGGTTCCTGTACCGCTTTTCCGGCGAGGGGTATCTCGATCATGATAAGTGTTCCGGGGGATTCAAGGCGTTTGCTGCCCGCTGTCCGGTTATTCGAGTTAATGGTTATTGCGCCGCCGTGCTGTTCAGTAATCGATTTGCACACGGCGAGTCCGAGACCTACTCCTTCAGGTTTTGTTGTGTAAAACGGTTCGAACACTTTCGCAATTATGTCGTCGGGAATCCCCTGGCCGGTATCTCTGAACTGAAACGAAGCTACCTCCATGCCCCAATCCTCCCGAAGCGTGAAACTCGAGCTGACAATGAGCTCACCACCCTCCGGCATGGCATCCATCGCGTTCAGAAGGATATTCACCACCACCTGCTTGAACTTGCTCTTGTCGGCATACAGGGGCGGCAGTTTCGAGAGGCGTTTGCGGATAATGATTTTTTGCCGTGCCAAGTCTTGGGAATGGAGGAGTATCGAATCCTCGATGATACTGTTGGCATCGAATTGTTCATAGTGCAGAGACTTCGGACGGGCGAAGTTGATGAGGTCCTCGACAATCACTCCCAGTCGTTCAACCTCGTCGAGTATAAGCTGGATGTATTGCTTGTTCTCGCTGTCGCGGAGTCTGCGATGAAGGAGCTGAGAAGCACCCTTGAGGCCGGCGAGCGGATTGCGAAGTTCGTGTGAGAGCGTTGCAGAAAGTCTGCCCAGGGCGGCCATTTTTTCCGACTCGATCAAACGTTCGTTCGCTTCTTCCAGTTCCCTTTTGGCGGCAAGGACACTTTCATACAGCCGCGCATTCCTGATGAGCCCCGAAACCTGATGGGCGATGGTCTTGAGGAGTTCGCCCTCATTCTTCTGAAATGTACGTGGTTTCCTGGTCTGGACATTGATTACACCCACCGTTTCCCCACGGTACTTCAGGGGGACACTGAGTATGGAGTGGAATTCTTCCTCGCCGGTTATGGGGATGTACTTGTTCCGCTTATCACCGGTGACATCCCGGGCGGCAACCATGCGGCCCTGTTTTGCGGCACGGCCGGTGATGCCTTCCCCCGGTTTTATCCGCACGTGGCCGACTGCTTCATCGTTCAGCCCGACTGTGGACTCCAGCACCAGGAAGCCGGTTTCCGGATCGGGCAGATAAATAGAGCACGCGTCAACCTTCATGATCTCCGCGGTAATGATAACCACCTGCTTGAGGATCTCCGAGGTATCGAGCGTCATGGTGAGCAGTTCGCTGATCCTGCTCAGTGGCTGCATGATGTCTGTCCGTTTTTTCATAGCCTGAAATGCTCATATCCTGTTGCGTGAAGCTCAACCACCCCGCCGTTCTCCCGGACGAGCCGTATTGCCTGTGTCTGGTCGGTTATGGTCCCGATTCTGGTCACCGCTACACCCATAAGTTTAAATGAATCGTCGAGCGCCGTGTCGCCCGAGGTGAACAGCAGCTCGAAATCCTCACCGGCGTTGAGGGCGAATTCGGTCGTTTCTATGCCGTGTTTTGCCGTGATCGTACGGACGTCTTCGGTGACAGGGAGCAGCACTTCATGGATTTCGGCTCCACAACCGCTCTCACGGCAGATGTTGGCAAGATCGGTTGCCAGGCCGTCCGAGAGATCGATCATTGCGGTGATGCGGTACCTCTCTGCCAACTTCTGCGCGAGGTGTACCCGGGCCTCGGGTGCCACAAATTTTTCCCTGAGCCGCTCGTACCCCTCTTCACCGTGTTCGAACGCCAGAAGACCGGCCATGGCACCGCCAATAGATCCCGTCACATAGATGCCGTTCCCGGCGCGTGCACCGGAGCGGGTAATTACCACGCCTGAAACACCCCTGCCGATCACGGTGATGCTGATAGTAAGCGGTCCGGGGGTGGAGGTCGTTTCGCCGCCGGCCACCGGGCAGTGATACTTTTCTGCCATGTTACTGAGCCCGCGAAACAAGGCATCGGCATCTTCAAGCAGCATATCGCGCGGCATGGAAAGCGAAACCAGCGAGTGTACGGGGACCCCTCCCATCGCGGCAATATCGCTCACCGCAGCTGCCATGCACCTCCCGCCGATCTGACCAAAGGAGAAAAAATCGTCCTTGAAATGGACGCCATCCACGAACGTATCGACCGTGTAGAGGGCTGGACCATCCTTGAAAATTTCGGTTACGAGACAATCGTCCCCGATCGACCGGATGAGCGCGCCACCGTCGGACGGCATCATACTCCTGATAGACTCGATAAACGCATACTCTCCCGCATCGGCGAGCGTTTGTTTCTTACGGTTTTTACTCATGAGAAAAATATCTCGCTTTACCGGTTGAGAGTCAAGGGAATTGTTACACGCCGGCCTTTCGTCCACGTTACTATTCCATGGAGATGGGGATTAGGTAGAAAGTGAAGTAACAAACACGCAGGCGGGGATGGCGGTCTTACGCTGTCGGCTTTTGTTCCCGCTCGTCCGGTTTCACATAACACTGCCTGCACTTGATGCAGTTGTGTGAATCGACGTCACGCGGATGGGTAATATGTACCGGGCATTCTTTCAGTAAGTAGCCTTTGCCCGAAGCCAGCTTTTCGGCCGGAGGGTGTACAAACAGTGAAATCCGGTTGAATAATCCCAGGATGGCTCCCATGGGGCAGGCCATGCGGCAGAATGGCCGCCTGATCACCAGAGTGAGTCCAATCATGGCAGCAAGCAGGGCCATCTTGAACCAGAACCACCAGCCGACCAAGTTAATGAGCGATGACTTGGTACTGAAGAGGTCCCCTGCCGCAAGGTGCGACTCGATCCAGGAGCCGGTTATAATGGGAATACCCGCCTCGAGGCTGCCCGCCGGACAGAGCGTACAGAAGAACGGCTCGCCAACAATGGGCGGCAGTATGATGACAAACACGACAAGTACGGCATATTTCCCGTAACCGGTCCAACGGGGAAGGCGAATTTTTTTCCGGGTGATTTTTCCGAGCAGATCCTGCAAAAAGCCGAAGGGA
>CAYWBT010000083.1:0-12202 GCA_964456585.1 uncultured bacterium | reverse complement strand
GTGTCCGGAATGTTTTGATGATATACACAATGGAGAAAAATACTTATAAAGGCTTTAAAAGAAGTTGCCGGATTATTTCCCCGTTCTTTTCGCAATTTTTCCCGCTCAGCATATCGTCATGTGTTCCCGAGCCGCGGATGGAAAGGAACGATGAGCGTGTCATCTCCGCCAATTTGTCGCGCGATCTGAGTGCACCAAACCGGTCGCGTGCGGGATCGGCTTCGTCGGTATCAGCCTTGATAAGGACAAGAGCGGCGTTGACGATTCCCCTTTCCATACCTGAGTACAGATAGTCAGCATATGCAATCCCGTTTCTGATTGCTGCCTCGCGCTGGGACTCGTCAGTGAAATAGAGCGAATACTCCTCTGATGCAAGGATTCTCCGCATATCCTGTTCGTGACGTATCTTCGGAACATCGACAATCTCCAAACGGCGGTAACTGTCGAGCATGAAAATTCTATCGACTTTTCCGCCCTTCTTTTCAATTTCAATGGCAACTTCTAATGCGAGATTGCCTCCGCCGGAATATCCTATGAAAGACACCGGTGATATTTTGGCAATGGGGAGTATCTGGCGTGATGCCTCTCTGACAAAATCCATACCGTCAAAAAAGTTGAAACATGTCAGCCGCCAGCCGTCGAGCACCCGGGCAAGGGGCTGATACATGATCCCGGTTGCACCGTATGGCGGGAAACAAAACAGGGACTCTCCTCCCTCGTTGAAATGAAAACTGAAAGTTGTGAGAATTCCTGTTATTTCCGGGTCATACCGGTCGAGATAAGCCGCCAGATCAGCCGCAACCGGGAGGCGGTAGAGTGCCGCTATCGGAAGACGTTTCCCCGTTTTTGACGCGAGGGTTGCCATCAACCTCGCCGCCGAGAGACTGTGCCCTCCGATTTCGAAAAAATTATCGTCCGGTGATATATCCACTCTGCCGAGGATTTTATTCATGGCGTCCATGACGAGGCGTTCGCATTCCGATGCATCCGAAAGATTCCGTGGAGTCGTTTCGGACGCCTTGACAGGTAAAGAAGCAAGTGTTTTGCGGTCGATTTTCCCTGTCGGTGTCAACGGCAGACTTTCGAGCGGGACGATTATTTCTGGAATCATATGCGGCGGCAGGGTGCTCCTCATTCTTTTTCTCAATTCGACAGGATTCATGTCGCCCGTATAAAAAACACAAAGACTATTCCCACGATCGGGATCTGTGCGGACCACTGTGGCGCACCCGCCGATTTCGGGCTCATTCATCACTACCGCTTCGATTTCCCCTGTTTCGATGCGGTATCCACGAACTTTAACCTGTGAATCGCGTCTGCCGATGAAGGCAAGATTATCGTCATGCCGCCATCGCCCCATATCTCCAGTCCGGTACATCATACCGCCCGGATTGAAAGGATCGGGAACAAACCTTTTGCTGGTCAGATCGTCCCTGCAAAGATACTCTCCTGCCACACCTTCGCCGCCTATACATATCTCACCAATCGCACCTTTCGGCAACGGAAGAAGATCGTCATCGAGCACATACGCACGCTGGTTCGGGAGCGGCCTTCCGATCGGAGCGATGTCCCATTTTTCGCCGGGATCGACTTCAACGTGAAAGAATGTGGAATCAATCGTGGTTTCCGTCGGGCCGTAGACATTGGTCAGCGCCGCTAAAGGAAATGCCCTGCGGATTCGTTCTGCGAGACCTCGTGTCAGCGTTTCCCCTCCCAACACGATGCGGGAAACTGTATCAATAACATCGCTGCATTCAAGCGCGAGGCTGCACAGGCTCGGGGTACCGTCAAGAACATCGATGCGTTTATCAGCGAGATATCGCATGAGAGCCGTACTGTCAAGGCGCGTCTCCTCGTCGACGATTAAGACTGTATCGCCACGACAAAGCGACGGGTAAAACGCCCGTCCAGCAGCATCGAAAATGTAATTGGCGACGAATGCGATCCTCAGCGGGTCGTTGTGAAAATTTAAAACCGTCCGTATGTAACCACGGATGAAATTAGTCAGTGAACGGTGTTTGACAACGACACCCTTCGGCGTACCGGTCGAACCCGACGTATAAATGATGTAGGCGGTGTCGCCGGATTTAGGTTGACATCCCGGCATATGATGGTCAACGGATTCATGGTTGATGAACGCTCGTTCGATATCGATGATTGGGATGCTCGTCATATCGGCAAGGCGAGCGGCATTCACACTGTCCGCTACCAATGCGCGACACCGGCAATCGTCGAGAATGAAATGTATGCGGTCATCCGGATAGCCGGGATCGAGCGGCACGAACACCGCCGAAGCTTTCATCGTGCCGATTATACCGGGAATCATGACATGATTACGGCCGATCATGAGGGCAACCCGGTCGCCCGGCATAACACCCTCATCATCGATCAGTATATGTGTTATTATATCGGAAAAATCATCCAGTTCCCGATAGGTGAGACAGCCGTCAAGCGCCTCGACAGCTGGTCTCTCAGGTGTTTTTGCGGCTTGGACGGAAAACATGGCAGGGAATGTCGTTTCTTCCACTTCCATTGTTTCGCCTGTGGGAAGATCATGTGTTACGGTGTGAAAAACATGTCCGGGCAAAATCTGCATCGATGAAAACGGAACGTCAGGGTTTGCCGTTACTCTATCGGCGAGAGTGATGAAACTGTCGCGAACCAACGAGATATCATCATCATCGATAACAGCGGCATTGTATTTTAGGCGGCAGTCGAGGCTTTCGCCCACATCAACAGTACATATGAAATCGTAGTCGGTATGGCCGTACAACGGGCTTTCCGGTACGATGGCAAGAGAATCCATAGCCTGTTCCTCTGCCTGGGCAACCGGGTAGTTTTCGAAAATAAAGAGGTGGTCGAAGAGACCTTCGTACGCAGCGCACGCCTGCTGGATGTCTGCCAGCGGCATGTACTGGTGCCCGAGAGACTGACCGAGAAAAGACCCCGTCGAACGAAGAGCGTCTCTGAACGATTCTGTTGATTTCATACGAAACAGCATCGGCATCGTGTTGATAAAAAGGCCTATTGTCCGGTCGCTGCCTGGGAGTTCTGGCGGACGTCCTGCTACGACTGTACCCCACGAGACATCTTTTTTCCCGGAAAGTCTGCAAATTAGCGCGCCCCAGAGCGTCTGAAGCACTGCATTGAGAGTAGTTCCACACAGAACAGTCATCTCGCGCAGGCAGCCGGTTATTGCGGGAGAGAGGAAGAAGTCCATAACACGGTAATCGAATGCATCGCCCGGTAAAGGAAGGTGTTTCATCCAAGATGTTTCGCCGCCGGGTTCGTATGCTTCCATCGCCGATTGCCAGAATGAGAGGCCCGCTTCTGCATCGCGTTCCGACAGATACCGCACATAGCGGCTGAACGGTTGCGGCGGCTGCAGATTAGGACGTTGCCTGTTTTGTAGTGCTCGGTAGCATTCCAGCAGTTCGTCGTGCAGGATGCCCTGGCACCAGCCGTCCATGATGATGTGATGGAAGGTCAGCACGAGCAGATGCCGGGATGGGGAAAACCGGAACAGCCCGAGCCTGAAGAGTGGCGGCCGTTTCAGGTCGAAGCCTGTCTCGCGTTCTTTGCGGCAAAACTCGTCGACAGCGGCGTGACGTTTCGGATCGGTAAGTCCCGAGACATCGGTTGTCGGTAGTGTGACTTCGAGATGTTTCAGCGTTACCTGCAGTGGACGGTCGGCGCCATCCGCTGAAACGAGAGTTCGGAGCGCCTCGTGACGTTCCACAAGCATGTTCCATGCTCGTCCGAAATCACTGGTGTCGAGACTCCCATTCACCCAGAGGCGCGTCTGCATGATATAAGCATCGCTGCCCGATGCGAGTTCACGAAGGAGCATTCCTTCCTGAAGCGGAGTAAGGGGAAAGATATTGGCAATATCGTTACTGTCTATCATGGCATCTCAGAGATTTTCAATGAATCCGTCGAGGCCGCTCTCGCCGAAATCATTATAATCGAAATCGGACGCCCGGCACTCTGCGGCGGTTTTCAGGTATGATTTATACAGGGTGAGAAGGTTTTCCGCTTCGGATTCTGTTATTCGACCGGTATCGAACGTCATCTGTATCTCCAGCGTGTCGCCGACTGAAGAGAGAAGAAACTCGACTGTATATCCCAGCCGGTTTTCAGAACTGACCGTCTCGCCGACAGGTTCCTCTGCGAGCGACAGGGTGCTTCCCATGAATTCCAACCGTCCGAGGTAGTTGAAAGAGATATCTGTTTCCGCCTCGAGTTTTTCGTGACCGGCAAGATATCGTAAAACACCGTATCCCACACCGCCGTTGGGGATATCTTTCAGTGTTTTATGAATACTCGTAAATGCCATCGGAACATCCTGTGAACAGTCGAGGACAATCGGCCATACTGCGGTGAACCACCCCACAGTCCGGCCTATATCTATGCCTGTGCCGGTAATTCCCCGTCCATGCCCATCTAACTGGATACGGACACGGTCGAGGTCTTTCCATCGGTTTAAAGCTGCGGCCAATCCGGCAAGCATTCTCGCCAGTACCTCCTGCGATCCTCTCTCATCGAGTATACCCGTGGATTCGATTTCCTCAATGTGCGCGCTCAGTGTCTTCAATTGTCCTTCACTACTTTCAACAGGAGCAATTGTATCGCATTCCGCTTCAACTATTTCCCCCCAGTAGAGCAGCTCGCCGTCGAAATATCCCGACAGTACCAAACTATGAAGCGTGTCCGCCCAGTCACGGTACGAATGCGTTTTATCCGGCAGCAGGATTGTGCCGCCATTTTTTGCTGTAACGTACGCCGTTTCGATATCACGGGCGAGAATACCCCATGAAACGGCATCCACGATGAGATGATGCGCGACCAGAAACAGGCGGTCGCCGATGTCGCGCCTGAACAGGATGGCTTTATAGAGCGGGCCTGCCATCAGATCGAAACTTCTCTGCATGCGTTCGACTGTTTCGAGCAAGAAATTATTGGGATCGGTCGATTTGTAAGCATCGATGATTTCAAAAGAAAAAGGCGTTTCTTCTGAAAGAATGGTGAAACCATCCTCGGCGGCACGCATCCTGAGCGCGTCGTGGTGACGCCACACGGCACTGAGTGCTGCCTTAAGCGGACTGATTTCGATACTGCCCTCGATTTTCAGCATGACAGCCTGATTGAAATGCTCGGGCCGTGCAGTGACTGTCTCGGTGAACCATTCGAGGATCGGTGTTGTTTTTACCAGTCCGGATACGGATTTGCTCGACAGGGTTGAAACAGTGCGAGTCATGATACGTGCCAGATCGGAAATAACCGGCGCGACAAAGAAATCTCCCGCGGAAAGCGACCAACCGTGTTCCCTCAACCTTGAGGCCGCCTGTATCGCCCTGATGGAATCCCCTCCAGCGGAAAAATAATTTGTATCTATGCCGATGTTACTATTTCCGAGCACTTCGCGAACAATTGCTAACAGCACAGTTTCCTCGTCTGTCGATGCCTCCCGCACAACATCATAAACATTTTCGTGAATGTCCGGCAGCGCTTTACGGTTTATCTTACCGCTCGGAGTCAGAGGTAAAGAATCCATGCGTTTGAAGAAGTGAGGTATCATGTAAAGCGGCAACGATTCTTGCAATGTTGTGCGTATCTCTTCTTCTTCCACTTTGCCGGTATAGTAAGCCGCGAGACGAAGATCATTCTCTTTCCCCACGGGAACGACGGATACCGTAATGATTCCTTTTAACTCTCTCATCACCGATTCGATTTCTCCGGGTTCGATCCGATGACCGCCGATTTTGACTTGATAGTCCATACGACCGAGGAACAGCAGATTACCATCCTCCTCCCAGCGCGCAAGATCGCCGGTCAGATACATTCGCTTCGTTTTGTCGAATGGGTGAATGACAAACGATTTTGAGGTTAATTCAGGCAAATTCAGGTAGCCTGACGCGAGCCCCCGGTCCGACACGCACAACTGACCGAGAACACCTATGGGAACTTGCCGCATATTTTTATCCAGCACCATCGCCTCGGTGTCTCCAACAGGAATCCCGATGGGAATGCCGAGGGAGTAATCTCGTGAAGGATCGACAGTGAAAACGGAACTGCATATCGAATCTTCGGTCGGACCGTACCCATTCAAGTACAGGACATCATGCGCATAATGAAGGGCGTCACCATGATCGGCTGCTTCACCGGCGGTTTTCAATACACGGATGCCTGGGAGCGGTCTTCGTCCGAGGCGTCGCAGGTAAGTCGGCGGCAGGAGGGTGAATGTCACTCCCTTACTGCGGAGCAGATCGACGAACGCATCGGGATTCTCTATCGTTTCCCTGTCGACTACAATCAGTGACGCGCCGTTGAGCAGCGCGCAAAATATTTCGTAGATGCTGGCATCGAAGGAAAGCGATGCGAACTGAGTGAACCGGTCGCTGGATGTTATCGACGCCCGTTCTCTGAGATCGCGAGCACGGTTCACCAAGCCGAGATGCGGCAGGAGAACACCTTTGGGACGGCCTGTCGAGCCGGATGTGTAAATGATGTAGGCATCGTCAGTGGGAGCCACTTCCACCGCGGGCGGTCGGAACGGAATGTCGTCGATGTCGGCGAGACGCAGTTTGTTGATGGAGCCGGGAAGATTCTGAGCGAGATCATCGTCGGCGATTGCCGCGGCAGCCCCACAGTCGTTCATCATGAACTCGATTCGGGCGGGAGGAGCGTCATCGGCGATGGGAACATACACACATCCGGCCTTAAGGATTCCAATAATCGCAACCGGAACAACGGGGCTGCGGTGCAGATATACCGCGATTCGATCTCCTTTGCTACAACCGTTTTCCATAAGCATTGCTGCAATACGATTGGATTCTCTGTCCACATCGGCGAAAGTCATCTCGGAACCGTCATTTAAAACAAGAGCGCATGATTTGGGCTGTTCCGCTACGATGTTCGCGAATGCCCCGTGGATCGTTGAGTCGGGATAATTACGGGGCCGCGGGAACTGGAAGCTTTCGATCATCGCTTTTTCCGTCGGAGCGAGAATTTCCAAGGCAGAAACGGCAGTATCGGGATTTAAAAGTCCGTGTGAAAGCAACGCGGCGATGTTGTCTCCCATGCGCCGGATGCGGTTCTTATTGAATATCGCCGAATCGTATTCGATCGAAAGTGCAAGGCCATCGTACGAAAGGCTGAAATGAAAGACTATGTCGTACTTGCTGATGCCCGAATCCAGCTCGAACGGTTCAAGTTTGAGGCAATGTTCCTGCGACATGCCACCGTAATCCTCGACCAGCGTGATACCGATATCGGTCACAGGTGCTCGCGACATATCGCCTGTTACATTTAATTCCTGGATGAGGAGATCGAAAGGATACTCCCGGTTCGCAATTGCCCTGTCGATATCGGTATTTGCCTCCTTAACCAGTTGTGAAAACGGCATATCGTCATTGATTGTTGAACGTAACAGAACAGTGTTGGTGAAATCGCCGGGAATGCTTTCAAGTTCTGGCCTGCCGCGAAGTGTCACAGGGGAATTGACAACGATGTCGTTTTGTCCCGAATAACGGTAGAGCAAAACTCTGAGACCTGCGAGCAGAATGGAAAAGAGAGTGCTGCCGTTTGCCGATGCGTACTTGTTTGCTTTTGCTAGAGTTTCCTCGGGAACGATATATGAATATGTTGCGCCACGGTAGGTTCGCCGAGAAGGGCGTACGGCATCGAGCGGCAGGTCGATGCGGGGTAGTTCTCCGGAGAGATGTTCGAGCCAGTAGCGGCGCTGTTTTTCGAAGGCTCCCGATGTCAGGTTCGCATTCTGCCAGGCCGCGAAATCACGATATTGAAGGGTGGGCGAAGCCGGGAGTGACGGCAAACCGTTCATGATGCTGTCATATTCATCCAGCGTTTCACCAAGTATGATATCCAGTGACCATGCATCGCAGATTATATGATGGATTGCGAAAACAAGGAGTGTGCCACTGCTATCGGAGTACACTCCCGCGCGAAGAAGCGGGCTGTGCTCGAGATCGAAGATAGTCCTGACGAATCCATCCGATATTCCGTTCACTTTTTCCACAGAATCGGCAAATCCGATATGTTCAAGACGGAATCCGGTTTCGGGAAGGACACGCTGCCTGAGTTCGCTGCCGCGCTCGAAAAACACGGTACGCAGGATGTCATGACGCGAAATCACACTATGTAATGCACGTTCTAAAGCATTCTCATTAAGTTCGTCGATGATTCGGAAACATCCGGCAATATTGTAGGCGGTAAAGCCGGGTATCATCTTTTGGAGTGTCCAGAACCGTTTCTGGGAATGTGTGGCGGGATAATCGGGGCGCTCAGGTTGACGTGGAATAGCGGCGTTGTCGGCACGATCATGGGCTGCATCGATCATTTCTGCAAGCGCCCGCACAGTACCGGCGGCGAAGAAATCGCGAATACTGATGTCGATACAGAAAGCGCGTGAAATGGCGCCGACACATCTTATGGCCTGCATGGATCCCCCGCCGAGAACATTGAACGAAATATCTACACCGATTTTTCGTATTCCGAGAATCTCAGCCCAGATCGCCGCCAAACGTATTTCAGTGGCTGATTCGGGAGCGACAAATGTCGTGTCCTCGTAGATGATTTCATCCGGTTTCGGGAGCGCCCGACGGTCGATTTTACCGTTGATGCCGAGGGGAAAACTGTCAAGCCTGACATAGAACGACGGAATCATCGCGCTATAAAGCGAGCCGGCAAGTCGTTCGCGTAATTTTCCGACATCGACTGGGCTCTCTTCTGTGTAATAGCATATCAGCGATGTCTCGCCGATGCCATGTACATAGGGCATAACGAGTGCATTCTTGATGCCTGGACAGGCGGAGACCGCCTCATCCACTTCACTGAGTTCCACGCGGACACCGTTCACTTTGACCTGACGGTCCATTCTCCCGATGAACTCGACCGACCGGTCTGGCAGGTAACGCCCCATGTCTCCCGTGCGGTAGATGATATCTTCAGGATCGCCGGTAAGTGGATTGACAACAAAGGATGTGGCGGTAAGCTCCGGATCTCCGTAATAGCCTTTACTGCGGAAGGGTGTCTTGATACAGATTTCTCCGATTTCCCCGATTTCGGCAAGGCGGTTGTTCGTAATGATAAGAACTGCCGTATTGCTGATTGGATTTCCGAGGGGCATGATCCTGGCGGCATTGTCCGGGCTAAAGTCGAGACGATGAAAGAGCTTGGCAAGTGTCGTTTCAGTCGGTCCGTACAGGTTGACCAGATGGATTGAATCACCGACGATAGCCCTGAACCGGATCACATCCCGTCCGTACACCGCCTCGCCCGCCAGCATGAAATAGCGTAAGCTTGTCAGTAACGGTAACGGAGTGGGACGTTTTTCCAGTTCATCGAGGAGGAGCCTGAACACGCTCGGAACGATATGAACGAGATTGATTTCATGATCGGTCAGCCAGTCGAGCAGTACGACCGGTGATGATTTAATGCTTTCGGCGGGAATAACGACCGTGCCGCCCGCGGTCAGGGGTACGAAAATATCTCTTAGCGAAACATCGAAAGTGGTGGGGGCAAGGTTTGACGCGCGTACCGATTCGTCGAATCCAAATTCAATACGTTCCCAGGCGAGAAAGTGAGCGAGACCCTTCTGGCGGCCGAGAACCGCCTTGGGAGTGCCTGTCGTTCCTGAGGTGAAGATAATATACAGGTCATCTTCCGGACAGGGAAGGATGCCCGGATGAGATACATTCATTTCCACATGGAGATGATTCTTACTTCCGTTTAGATACAAACGACACGGCCCGACAGTCGATACAACCATAAGCAGGCGGGGTGTGAAAACAACCGATTCCGCGAACTGTTGGAAAACAGGCAGTTGTTCTTCGTCCACTATAACAGCCGCCGGATCGGCTTTGGCAAACATCTTCACCTGACGTTCGAGGGGAGCGTTCGGGTCGGCTGGCATGAATACGCCGCATGCCTTTTGAACGCCGATTATCGAGACGATATATGTCGCAGAATTGGGAATGAACACCGCTACGACGGAGCCTGCTTCTACTCCGTGAGAGAGGAGGCAGTTGGCAACAGCGTTCCCGGCTTTGTCGAGTCCGGTGTAGGTGAGAGTGCCGTCCGGGGCCTCGACTGCTATAGCGTCGGGATGCCGGGCGACCGCATTTTCGAATACACTAACGGGTATGCGTTTATCCATTGTGATAATTACTCTGTTCTGTGTTGAATTGAGGTATATCGTGAGGCTGAAATGCCTGTTATATCTTTTTCGACTTACAATATGTATGCAGTAATCATCGTTTTCCGGTCTGTCAATATATTCAATACATTACAACGGATTTCATCTTTTACAGATATTCCGCGATAAACCGCCGCTAAGGTTCGCGTCATCTGTCCGGCATTCCGAATTCCCGCAGAAAGAGACCGAATGTCATCACTATCATGAGCAGATCGTTGTCGAATGTCTGATTGACAGCAAATCCGTCTCCCGAGTACATCTTTCTGAGCCGGGCGACCGTTTCTCCGTTGAAATACCCTTGTCGTTCGATAACAGCCGGATCGAGCACTTCTCTTGTCCATTCAAATCCGCTCGCTATAAGCTGCGGACTTCCGGGGGCAACGAAGCTGAATTTCTCGCGCTGCATTATTTCCGGAGGGAGATAGTGTTCCGCCACCCTCCTGAGAATATGTTTTTCTTGTCCGTTTTTAACCAACAGTTCCGGCGAAATACTTTTTGCGCTATCAATAACCCCGATGTCGAGAAACGGATAACGCGCCTCGACCGAACTGCCGTATGCCATACGGTCGCCGTGATCGCTCAGAAGATGATCGGCCAATCTCAGCTTGAAATCGAGATAGCTCCGCTTATGCGCAGGATGCCGCCCGGCGATTCGCGATTGATCGATAAGCGGTTCGTTGATACACTCGAATTCATTAAGCCGCCCCGCGAGTTCCGGGTGATAGAGCGCCTCTTTGATTTCGCGCAGGGGTATGAAATCCCGCTCGTATAAGAAATCGCTGTCTCCCCAGAGCCTTCGCCGGATATCAGCCTCCAATATGGCCTCGACACCTTCAAACGCTGAGTCGGCACGCTCAGTGTCCATACGATATCCAACATACCCCGCAAAAAGTTCGTCGGCTCCCTCACCGGTCTGTACGACTTTCATTCCGTGCAAACGGACGAGTTCCGAGAGTTTCAGTGAACACACGTCGTACGTTTCTTTCAAGGGGCACTCGCTCAGGCGAATAACTTCCGGCATCATACTGTCGACATCGCCGGGGCGAAACTCCACTTCATGGTGGAATGAGCCTGTCTGATGCACCATTATTCGCTGATACCGGCGTTCGTCGATTTCCGGGTTGGCAAACCCGATCGAAAATGAATGCCTCCTTACATCCTGTGCGAGATCGTGGATGATTGCCCCCACGAGCGACGAGTCCAGACCGCCGCTGAGATAGAATCCCACCGGAACATCAGCCTGGAGACGGTATTCGACTGACTTTCTCAAAGCTTGATCGAGCCTCGCTACCGCATCGTCTTCGTCATGACCGGTTTCACCCTCCTCGGGGTAAATCAAATCCCAATATTCCACATCCTTCACGCCCTCGTCGGAGAACGACAGACGATGGCCGGGACGTACCGAGGAAACACCCTCAAACATGGTGCGTGGGCTGATAATTCCGGGTAAGCTGAATACCTGGTCGAGCGCTGTCATATCGACACGCTTTCTGAAACCGGGATACGCGATGATCGCCTTGATTTCCGATGCAAACAAGACAGCGCCGTCGTGCATTGTATAAAACAAAGGAGCTATACCCGCCTGGTCGCGGCCCAAGTGGAGAGTATGGTTTTTTAGGTCGTATATTGTATAAGCGAACTGACCGTTGAGCTTCCCGACAAATCCGGGGCCGTATTCGCGGAAAGCATGCAGAACAACTTCCGTGTCGCAGTGCGAACGAAATATATAGCCACGGGCTTCAAGATCGGCGCGTATCTCGCGCCAGTTGTATATTTCGCCGTTGCATGCGCTGACAACCATTCCGTCGTCGGAGATTATCGGCTGACGTCCACCGTTGAGGTCGATAATGGACAATCGCCGGAATCCCAGCGCGAATCCCGAGACAACATGAAACGCCTCGTCGTCAGGTCCCCGGTGGGCGATACAAGCGGTCATCGCCTCTACAACTTCCTGTTCAGGTCGTCGGTCTCTGTCCCAATACATGA
>CAYWBT010000082.1:0-12269 GCA_964456585.1 uncultured bacterium | reverse complement strand
TTGAAGCGGGCAAGCGGGTGTTCATCAACCGGCCCTTTGCCTGGAACATGCGTGATGCCCGTGAAATCATCAGGCTTGCGAAGGAGAACAACTGCGTGCTCGTGACCGGCTCCTGCGTTCCCTGGATGAACGAGTTTCAGGTGGCTGCCTCTCGGATAGATCCGTTGAAGGTTCAGCACTACTATATCGACGGTTCGACCGCAAATTTCTGTTCATATATGCCCCATATTCTGGAAACCGCGCAGAAACTGGTCGGCGGCAAAGTCATCAGGTGCTCCACGCATGGTATGACCTGGCCTGCTGACGAGGATCCTATCACCATACCGCCGGTCATGACCCACCTCGAATATGAAAAGACATCTGACGACCGCGATCCAGTTGTTGGCGTTGCTTCAACATGGTTCGGGCAGCCATACCGGAACTGGGCGAAGGTGCACCTCGATAATGATGTTGTCGAGCAGGGAGTGTTCTGGGAGGGAACACGCGGCCTCGATCACGACGAACACCTCTGGCTGCCGTTCCTCCGCGTGATCGCACAGTCGTTTGAAACCGGTGAATGGCCGGAAGACGAGAACTACCTGCTCAACAAGGCCGCCATGATGATCATGGCGCATAAATCCGGTGTTGAGGGAGGCCGTCCGGTCGGTATAGACGAAATCGAGGGTCATTCGCTGTCACGGTACGAGACAGAGAAGGCGTAATTATACAGCAGGTGGTAAATCTATCGTGTTGACACATTCTGTGTTGTACCGTGCCGCCAGGGGACCAGGATACTACAGATAGAGCGTGATACGCTCACCTCGGCGATCACGCTCTGTAATCGTGCGTATAATCAGGCGTATGAAGGTCTGCTACATCGTCTTAGCGATCGTCTCAATTTCGGTGGGATCGCTCGTGCCGAGATGGTGCGTGGTGTCTGCTGATTTTACGTACAACGGTACTTCCAGGGGCGCGAGGTTTTCCTGCGCGCGTTTCTCGTTGATAATCCCCAGCGCCGTGACTTCGGCGGCAACCGGATCGCGGCCCATGATGATACCCTTCCAGTACCAGGGGGAAGACTCTGCGTACGTACCCCTGAGACCATCGCACAGAACGAGCATCGTCTTGTCCTTGATGCTCGACCGCGCATTCACTTCCGTGATGAATTTCGTGTTCCCATGACAGCGGGGCATGTGGCTGTGAGGCAGGGAGCCGATATGGTTCTTGAAAAAGAGCGTTCCGGCGAACTCCCCTCCGAATGTTTTAAGCGAAGGCAGATTGATGAGCTTGGTGCATTCGGTAGCGATGATGTTGGTCAGATTTTCAACCTTATGGAAACCGCCACCCTCATCAGTTCCGACGCAGCGGACACCTTCCGTGCCAGTGTTGACCGTGAAGCCGGCGCGCTGGAGTTCGGACGAGCGCCGCTCGTAAATGATGATATTGTTTTTTGGCACGATGGTCGAGAGACTGTTGCAAAGCGCGGAAACAAGCCCCGGATGTGCGAAGAGCCGGAACCGTGCGCTGTTGCAGTTCACCTTGATTCCCACTCGGTCGGCTTTTGTCAGCCCAAGGGATGCCCAGGCGTCCTGCACGTTCGATTTGCCGGTTAAGGTCAAAAGCGCATTATCGATCATCCTGCCGGTTTCACCGGGGTCGCAGGCGTTGCGGTCGTTCACTGCGCGCTCGTTGCGAACCACAATGATCATCGATTTTCCCTGGGCGGCGCGGGATGGTATCGGTGCCGACAGCGCGTGTGCCCCGGCACCGAGGCCGATCACCGTTTTCGACGATGATGACAGGAAGTCTCTGCGGGTCTGGCTGACTTTTTTCATGTTTATACCTCCTCGGGGATGTTGCGCTGTATCTCACGTGCAAAATCTTCAAGTATCGTGCGCAGTACGTCGTTATCGGTGTTGAGGTAGACGAGGTAGCGGTTCTTGGCGAAGTACAGGAAGTAATCCGGCGGATAGTGATAAGCCTTGCCAGCCACGACGCTCGCCGCCATTGAAAATTCCGGCGGGCACAGCACCTCATCGCCGAAAGCGGCATGGGCATTTTCCACGGTGCCCATGTCGAAAATATCGAGTGTGATGGTGCTTCCCTCACCATTGTGTAAAACGAGGTGCGTCGTCTCCCGGAGTCCGTGTTTCAGGTAGGCGAGTCCGCCGCCGTTGATATAGTCGAATATCGTTCCATCTTTCAGCTTTCGCTCGGTGGTGCCGTATAACCGGAGTGAATCCGCAAGGGTGAAGCCGACAGGTGGTTCGGGCGGGATGAACCGGTTGAAGTAGGCACCTGTCACCACGGTTGTTGTGACGTGATGCACCGTCACCTCCTGCTCGTCCGGTGCCGGATATTGAAGGCTGTACGGCAAGAACGATACGACGTGATCCCCTGAGACAAGCATGGTGTCGAGGTTTGCTGTCCCGTAGGATTCGCCATCGATCATAACTTTACCGGGTACCGGAGTGGTTGTGACGACAATCCTGCCATAGTGGCTGCCGCAACAAAACGAGAATGCCAGCAAACCCAGAAAAAGAATTAATCTCGCAGACGTGCGCATACGGTATGACTACTTTTCCGCTTCTTTTTGAAGGTTAACCCTGAGTTTTTCGAGCACCGTGCGTGCTGCTTTTTCATCGACTACCCCGATACCGCCGAAGGCAAACCTGCCCAGGGTGAAGACCAGTGAATTTCCACGGTAGGCGAGTTCGCCGGCCGATCCGGAAAGTCCGCCTGCCAGTTCCACGGGACGTTTGTTCTTGAGGTTATCGGCAAAGGTCCCGGCAGTCGTCTGCGCTTCCGTTTCGTCATCGGCAAAGGAAACAAAAATCCTCAGGGTATTCTCATCCTGTCCCTGGCGGTAGTGGGCAGATACGCCATTCCCAAGAAACGTGTAACTGAGAAGGCTCTCACCGTAGTAGCTTTCAGAACGGGGAACCAGTCCTTCCCGCGGGAAAAAGTCCAGTTCAGGCGGCAGTTTATTCGTACCGGGAAGGCAATCCGCCACTGCGATAGCAAGCGCCTCCAGGTCGGACAGCACACCATCGGTTTCCGGGACAAGCTCCACATAGCAGCGGTCCTTGTAGAACGCCGAGAGATAGTCGATGATGTATCCTTCGCAGCCGACGGCCAGTTCATCGGTGTCATCGTCCTTTTGCTCACGGTATGATCCCATGGCCGACAGATGGTCTTCAAGTTCGTATATGTCGACCTTGTAGGTCTCGCCGCTCTTCTCGTAAAAGGCATGATCGAGCTTACTGAATCCATAACTGAGGTAGAAAACCGCTTGACCGTTGATGAGTTCGAACAGGTTTCCCTGGTTGTAGTACGCGACCGTGCCTGAGAGCTTAAATCCACCCGGCAGTGTTTCGGTCAGCACCGTTGTTTCAGACTGCACGGCCGGCGCCGAACACAAGACAAGAGCGATGATGAAACAGAGTGTGAGAAGCGGTTGTATGTCCTTTCTCATGCAAACAATCTCCTTGCAGATTCGATGTTTTCTGTCAGATTCAGGCCGTTGACACACGGGACAGTGCATTCATCGCATCCGGCACAGATGTCGATTCGCGACGTGGAGGGGAGACGGTCGTAATTCTCCCGGGCAAGCTCCATGTTACCATACCCGTTTGCATAGCCGAGACAGCGGTTGATCTGGCTTACCTCGACGCCGAAGGGGCACTGATTGAGGCAGCCGGTACAGCCGGAAACGCCGCGGCAGTAATGCTCGTTCGTCTCCATCCCGTAGCGCTGAAGATCGCGACGATCGTCAAAGGTCAATGTCATTCCCATGATCGCGAGATCTTCTTTCAGGTGCTCGAACGAAGTCATTCCCGGAACCGTCGTATCGACGGACGGATTGTCGAGCGCCCACTTGATGAGAGCCTGCGCTTTGGTCATTTTTCCAGATTTTTCGGTGCGGATGTCATCGAGTTCCGACCAGGGATTCGTCTGCGGATTCAGGAGGTTTTTCATTCCGATGATGGCGATTCCCGCTTCACGTGCTTTCTTAATTGATTCCGTGACTCCCTTGGGAGAAAAATAGTTATACCCTACGAGGGCAGCCTCCCAGAACTTGCTCTCAACGACAGTATCGAGTACTTCCGACTGGTTCGAGTGTGTGGAAATCCCGACAAAGCGTGTCTGGCCTTTCTTGCGGATCGTCTCGAATATTTGCCGGTATTGATCCCGGAGTACCGGCTCACGACTGCTGACACTATGGAGCAGTACGAGGTCAACATGGTCGGTCTGGAGCCTCTCCAGTGATGTTTCCATCATGCTCTCAAGCTCGTTCGGCTGTGCCCAGCTTCCGAGCTTGGTCGTGAGAAAGACCTTGTCGCGCTTTGTTTTCATGATTTTGCCGACTATCCGCTCATTTTCACCCCGCATGTAGCCGTGCGCAGTATCAATATAGTTTATCCCGGCATCAATCGCTGCTTCGATGAGTTCTGAATCTCGGGTATTCATAGCGCCGAACCCAATTTCGGTTGCCTGATAGCCTGTTGAACCAAGTTCACGGTAGGCGAGATTGACACCCTCGGAATTCTCTCCGAATATTCTTCGCGGAATGAGCGCGGAAGCGGTGATACCGGCACATGCTGCAGTACTGGTTTTGAGAAATTCCCGGCGGTTTGAAATTTTCATTATGGATCCCCCTGATGTTTAACGGTATCTGAGCGATACTATGTTAATCTTCTCACACAATATCGCTGTAATTGTTACTTACTTCCTAGGTAAACAGTGTACGTGCAATCCGGATATTTTCGGTTAGATCGAGCCCATGTTTGCACCTCACCACGCATTCATCGCAATCGGAGCAGCGAGCGAGCCGGTTATACCGGGGCAGCGCCTCGTAATTTTCACGGGCGAGCTCAAGATCATTATAGCCGTAGACATAGCGGAGGCAGCGGTTTATTTCACTCACCTTGACTCCCCAGGGGCACTGATTAAGACAGTCGGTGCACCCGGCAACTCCCCGGCAGTATCGATTGTTCATTAATTCACCGTAACGGCGTAAGGTGCGCCTTTCATCGAATGTCAGCTTCATGCCCATGATCGCGAGGTCATCCGCAAGATGCTCGAATGCCGTGATGCCGGGAATGGTCGTGTCAACGTACTTGTCTTCCAGCACCCACTTGATGAGCGCTTGCTCGGGCGTTGTTGCGCTGGATTTGTCACGGCGAATATCCTCAAGTTTGACCCGCGAACTGGGAGGCGACGTCATGGTGATCAGGTTTTTCATGGCAATGATGCCGATGCCGGCTTCACGGGCATTTTTGATACCTTCCGATACACTCGACGGCGTTAAGTAGTTGTAGCCGACCAGTGCAGCCTCCCAGAATTTACTCTCGACCGCGGCATCGAGCACCTCTTTCTGGTTACCGTGGGTTGAAATGCCGACGAACCGGGCCTGTCCCTTTTTCCGCGCGGCATTGAAAATCTTCATGGCGGCTTCATTGAGAACTTCGTCCCGCGTTTCCATTTTGTGAAAGAGCAGGAGGTCTACATGATCGGTCTGGAGTCTCTTCAGCGATGTCTCGATTTCCCCGGGAATGGCTGCAAGGTTTTTACTGAGACCTACTTTCGTCGTTAGAAACACCTCGTCCCGCCTGGTTTTCATGACAGTGCCGACAATCTCCTCGTTTGCACCCCGCATGTAGTAGTGGGCGGTATCGAGATAATTGATGCCGGCATCGATGGCGGCGTGAACAAGTTCGGGCTCCCGCATATTCATGCAGCCGAATCCGATTTCACTCGCCCTGAAACCGGTGGAGCCGAGGTCGCGGTACACGATGCGTTGAAACGGTGCCGATTCCTGCGAATAGATGCGGCGGGGGAATGATCCGTCTGCAGATAGCGCTGCACCTGCCGCTGCAGTCCCGAGTGTACAGTGTTTCAGGAAATTCCTGCGGTTCGTTGATCCCATGGTTCCCTCCATGTGTTTTTTATGTCAGATACACTATCGAACGATCAGGTAAACAACGTACGCGCCCGCTTGATGTTGGCGGTGAGATCGAGACCGTGTTTACATTTAACAAGACACTCATCACAGTCACTGCACCTGTCGGCGCGGCTGAAGCGGGGGAGACTCCGGTAATTTTCGTGAGCCAGCTTAACATCCCCATACCCGTACGCGTACCCGAGACAGCGGTTGATTTCCTTCACACTTACGCCGAAGGGACATTCGCCCTCGCATTCCGTACAGCCGGATGTCCCCCGGCAATAAAGACCGTGAAGGTTCTCACTATGACGGCGTAACAGATCGCGGTCGGTATTGGAGAGCTTCATATTCATGATCGCGACATCCTCTTCGAGGTGTTCGAAAGCGGTCATTCCCGGGATGATCGTGTCGACATACTGATTTTCAAGCACCCAGCGCAGGAGTGCCTGTTGTACGGTGAGATCACCGGTTTCACCGGTAAGAAGGTCGTCTTTGGCCTGTGCGGAGTTTCTTCCCTTCATGAGGCTCTTCATCGCGATGATGGCTATGCCGGCTTTCCGGGCTTTTTCGATCGATTGTGAAACGACCGGAGGCGACGTGTAATTGTAACTGACCAGAATGGCTTCCCAGAATTTTTGTTCCAACGCCGCATCGATAATGTCGGTCGGGAAACTGTGCGATGAGAAGCCCACAAACCGGGTTTGCCCCTTCGTACGCGCCTCATCGAAAACCTTGACGAGATCGTCGCGAAGAATATGATCCTTTCCTTCAATGTTATGGAGGAGAAGGAGATCCACATGATCGGTCTGAAGCCTCCTGAGGGAGGTTTCGATCATTTCCGGCATTTTCTCCGGTACCGTCGATTTGATCTTCGTTGTCAGAAAAACCTTATCCCTCTTGGTTTTCATGACTTTACCGATGATTTCCTCGTTTGTACCGTTCATGTATTTATGCGCCGTATCGATATAGTTTATTCCGGAATCGATTGCCGCATGCACCAGTTCGGGATTTCTCATGTTCATGGCGCCGAAACCGATTTCGCTCACCCTGAAACCGGTCGAGCCGAGACTGCGGTACCGGACCGAATTCTCCCCGGCTGTTTCTTCGGCAGATACTTTCCCCCGGGCATGTCCGGTAAGGCACGCTCCGGCCGCACTTCCTATGGTAACATTTTTCAGAAATTGTCTGCGGTTCTTCATATGGTAATACTCCTCTTTTGGACGGCCACTGATCGTTTCAATGACCAATCACAGCGTCTTCCGCGTTATGGTAAGTTTCGTGGTGTCGATCTCGCCGAGTCCCATCGCGTAAGCCTTTTGCAAGTGTTCGACATTTGACCCGGTCAATCCCCACTGTTTCCAGGTCAGCTCGACAGCGTACGAGTCAACCGCCACCGGATCGGTGCCGGCGATGATGGTGTTGAGTGACAGAACCTTGCCGGGACCCTGTGGCCCGCGGGTAGCGAGCGCGCGAATAGCATCGATGATCGTGAGCTTCGGCTTGATGATCGTTGCAAGATCGGCAAGCGTCTGGTTGAAGTCGCCTGAATTGTGGTATGCCTGCCGGTCCCAGACGAGACCGAGATTACCCTTGATGCCGAGGCTTACTGCGGTCGCGCTGTGGTTCTTAGCGATCGGAAGGTTGATCAAAACGTCAATCTCATCGAGGATCTTCACGACCTTGGTTGTCTTCATTTCCTTCGCATTCGGGATGGTGGTTTCACGGTAAAGACTCTCGGTTGTCGGGAGAAAGATCGATGCGCCCTTCATCTCCTTGACCATCGTGGCCACCTCTGCCTTCGTACCGATAATCGTCGCATCCTGGAGAGGGTGATCAAGCACCATGACCTTCCCGGCACCTGCTTCGAGGCAAAGTTCAATCACCGCCCTGAGTACCTCAGGATTCGTTGTTGCCGCCCGTTTCACCGGTGAGGCGAACGAGAGGTTCGGCTTGATACCAACGCGGTCACCCTTCTTGACATAGGCACCGATACCGCCCACTGCCGCAACCGCCGCACGCACGGTTTCCCTGATATCGGGACCGGTGATGGATGCGAGAGCCGCGTTTCCCTCGGCGTATACTTTCCCGGTGTAGAAGGGGCCGCTCACCACCGATATCAGTGCCCCGGTCTTTATAAAGTTCCTCCGTGATACCATTGTCTTTGCCCTCGGAATTAAAAACTGTTGTCCGCATTTTTTTAACTGATTAGAATTATTGTATGAACCCTTCCGGCATATCATTGTCAAAATCCGCGCTGTCATCTTCCGGTATGATTTCCCCGGTATCGGCGGCGGACGGCTGTTCACCCTTCTCCTTGGAGAAGTCAACGAAATCGTCTTTTACTTCACGGAGTTTCTTCACCTTTTCGGTGATGTACGATCCGTTGTTCTTGCGTACCTCATTCACCGGAGTAACAAAAATTGCCGCAGGACCGTTGACCGGACAGCCCTTTTCGCATTGTCCGCAGCCCACACACTTGTCTTCGAGCACGAATGGCCGTTTTATCGCGCCCTTCTCATCGGTTACCAGGTGAAACTCGACAGCATCGTACGGACAGACTTCGTCGCAAATGAGACAGACCTTGCCCTGCTCCCAAGCGATACACCGTTGACGGTTAATCATGGCGTTGCCGATCACAGCGTACTGCTTCTCGATGAGCGGCAGCGCACGGATGGCGCCGGTGGGGCAGATATGACCGCAAATGTTGCACTGTTCCTCGCAGGCGCCGGTTCGCGGGACGAGCACCGGTGTAAAGAATCCCTCGATACCGGCTTGATTGAGTGCAGGCTGGAGGGCATGTGTCGGACAGGCTTTCATGCATTCGCCGCAGCGCAGGCAGGCATCGAGAAAATCCTGCTCAACGATTGAACCAGGCGGCCTGAGGAGGGTTCCTGCAGTGCTCTTTGTGCTTATTGTCGAACCCGCCGCTAGGGCAGTGAGAATTCCTCCGGTTCCGGAAAAGAGCAGACCTCGCCGCGAGGGATTGAAGGCGATGCCAGTACCCACCCGGTCAAATTCGAACGTGATTGCATCGGTTGGACAGACACTGGCGCAGCGCTCGCACTGAATACACTCACGGTAGGAGGTTTCATGAAAATCGACACCGATGGCATTCATCGGACACTCACGGGCGCATTTCGCGCAATTGATACAGGAATCGCTCACCCTTCGCCCATGCAGGGAAAACCGCGAGAGTGCTGCGAGAAGGGCTCCGAGCGGGCAGAGATTACGGCACCAGAACCGCCGTTCGACTGCGACAAGCCCGATGACCGCCAGAAACACGATGAGGTTGAGCAATCCGAGGGTAAAAACCGGTTGTTCGATCGATTTCATCGAGAGTTCGTACATGCCCGCGCTGAGCGCCAGGGGGCGGATGAGATTGAGCCCCTGGTTCATGATGAGGACGAAAAACGGGTACAGGTTAACCGTAAAAATCCGGGAGAGAAAGACGATCGGATCAAACATCATTACGGCAGAGAATCCCACGATTGAACCGAGAACGAGAAAAGAGAGTACGTAGTACTTGATGTTCTTGAAACGGCTATCTCCGAAGGTTCGCAATGCCTTCTTTTTTGGCATCACCTGTGCGGTGAAATCGAGCACGGTACCCATGGGACACATCCAACCGCAGAAAATGCGTCCGAAGATCACGGTGACGACGATCATTATAAGCGATATAAAAAGTCCGCTGAGGATAACGCTGCCGGTTAGCGCCATGATAAGGGCGACAAGGGGATCGATATTGAAGAAAAGATTTGTGAGAAGACTTTTTTGAAGGGGAAACGATATGGTGACAAAAAGATAGAGATATAAAAAAAAGAAAAATCCCTGGAGGTACGGACGCAGTTTGGGCACAGAAAAGCCGTATCCCTTTGGTTTTTCTCCCATACGAAATCCCTTTATCTGATGGGATGAACAGACAGTTTAGTCATACTTATACGAAATTTTCAAGAGAAAAGTTTCAAAAAATAAATAAATTATTTTTGAAAAACAATAGCTTGGGATATGTTTACCAAATCTGTGCATGCTGAGATTGTCGCACGTAACATAATAAAAATATTGCCATAGAAAACAGTTAACTATATAATAAGAACTCATCTTTCACCGACATGGTGATGAAAAACATAAATGTACACATTCCGGAGTACCTCATGAAAATTGTTGCCGATATTGATCACCACGAAATCGAGCGCCGCAAGGAAACAATGCGGAGAATATATAACTATCAACGGGTCGACCACATTCCCATCCATGTCTGGATCGAGGACCTGAGCGACCATACCCTGCGCGCGCAATGTGAGAGCGGGGAGATTCAGTTCGAGGCGAATGTCAATGCCATAAACCGTTGCCTAAAGACGCTTCCCGACGATTATATTCCCTATGCGCGCGTATGGCCGGGCTACATCACCATCGGCACCATGTTTGGGATTGAACCGCACTGGAGCGACGATCTCAACCAGGCTCCGGGCCTGATTGAGCACCCGATCAGTGACATGTCGCAGGTGTATGACCTGGAAATGCCCGACCCGAAGACTGCGGGATTCATGCCCTTTAATCTTACCTGGCTCAAATACTTTCACGAAAACCTCTCCCGGGATGTGTACCTGACCGGTATCGACCTCGGCGGTCCTATGAACACGTGCAAAGATCTGCTCGATACGAACCTCCTGTACTACGCTTTCTACGACAGCCCGCAGGAATTTCACTATCTTCTCGACAAAGTCACCGATCTCCAGATTGCCTGCTACGAGGAAATCATCCGGGCGGTCGGCGGCGATATCAACCGACTGACCGGCATCGACTTCGACCAGGTCTGGGCGCCGGAGGGCAGGAAAGGATTCGTGTCGGACGATGTCTGCGCCTCGTTCGGCCCGGAAATTTTCGACGAGTTCAGCAAACCGTACAACAACCGCATTTTTCGGAAGTACGGCGGCGGACGGCTCCACAACTGCGGCCCGAATCCCGCCATCGACCGCTATATCGATCATGAACCGGAGATAAAGGGTCTGAACTGCGCCTTCAAGTACTCCTTCGTCGATCTCCCACGGATAAAGGAAGCCTTCAAGGGCCAGGGCCTCGTCGAATTCAATTTCGACTGCGGGGAAACCTTCGATGAGATTGTTGAAGGATACGAAGCAATTGCCCACGGCCTTGCCCCCGATGTGATCGCCATGCCGCTCTTGTACCTCGACAAGACATGGGATGACGACGCCATCACCGAGGTCTACCTTGCACTGAGGAACATTTCAGAACGGTATGCCCGTGAAATGAACTGGATTGGCGAATGAACAGGGTACCCGGGGTATTACAGGATATATTATAAATATAATGCGTTTGTAAGAAGCAGCAGGGTACTTTTTCGTTTTCGTCCGATGGGTGCGTATGCTGTAAGCTGAGAAGTGGGTTGCAGATTCTGTCTGCAACCCACTCGCTGAGCCCAAGTCACTGCAAAATCATCCGAGAGAAGACCCGTCCTCGATAAGCGGGACTCTTACTGCCGGCCGGCTACAATCCATTGCGCTACCTGCACGACCCGCCGCGCAAGGTACCGTGCAGAGACGAGAACCGGTTCGGGAACTTGCTTGCCAGTTGCTGCTTCTGTACTGATGCCGTATGGATTACCACCGCTTGCGTATAAAAGTTCGTCGGTGTAGCCGGGCGGGACGATGATACTGCCCCAGTGATAGAATGTATTGTAGAGTGCCAGCAGGGTTGTCTCCTGACCGCCGTGCGGATTTTGAGCGCTCGTGAATCCTGCCACCGCCTTGTTAGCCAGTTTCCCCTCGAACCACAGACCGCCGGTCGTATCGATGAATTGTTTCATTTGCGCGGTGACGTTGCCGAATCGGGTCGGTGTTCCAAAAATGTATGCATCCCCCCATGCAAGGTCGTCCAGGGTGGCTTCGGGTATATCCCTGGTGGCTTCGACATGGGCGCGCCATGCGGGATTCCGATCGATGGCATCATCGGGCGCTAATTCGGGCACCTTGCCAAGACGTACCTCCGCTCCGGATTCTTCGGCCGATTCCTTCATGGCCGAGGCAATCTGAAAGTTGGTTCCGGTCGCGCTATAGTAAATCACCGCAAGCTTGACTTTCGACATCATGCACCCCCTTGTTTCACTGATTTGGGTTACCGTTCGCCGTGGGTTATTTCGTAATCACCCAGCATACCATCTCGCCTGACTGGCATCAGCGCAAAATTTGACACCGTATGAATAATACATCCTGTTAATAATCATGACAAGTCATTAGTGTCCGGTTAACAGAGAATGAGCTTCAGGTAATAAGTATATTCTTTTACTGGTTGGATGTACAGTCTCCATTCAGGGATTAAAGAACGTCTC
>CAYWBT010000081.1:0-12302 GCA_964456585.1 uncultured bacterium | reverse complement strand
AAATACTTGTAATAAGAACTTTAAAAAGGTAATATTCGTTTATAAACATATGGGGATTTTGTCTATTTATGTTTTAATAAGGGGAATCCTTAATACTCTCATACATACGGAAAGAACATGAAACAAAAATGCTCAAGGCTTATATTCATCATCGCCCTGACCACCGCAACTTTCCTCAATTTCACCTATACACAAGCCTGTAACGTACCGGTGTTCCGTTACGCACTGGAACGCTGGCCCGCCGATTCCTACGAGGCTGTCGTGTTCCATAGTGGACCGATGACAGCTGAGCAGGAGGATGTTTTCCATCGTCTCGGTGAGGCGATCGAGACTTCGCCCGATACAGTCAATCTCATTATAGAGGCTCTCGATACGGCAGATGGTGTTACCGGTAAATACGTAAAACTCTGGGAGTCGCTTGAACATAACAGCCTGCCCTGTATCGCTCTCAAGTACCCGACGGCGGTGGGTTACGAAGGGAGCATCTGGTTGGCGCCGCTCAGCGTAGAAACAGTGGAGGCTCTTCTGGATTCTCCCATGCGGCGAAAAATCGCGGATGCCATACTCGACGGTGAATCTGTGGTTTGGGTGCTTATGGAGAGCGGTGACAATGCACGTGATGACAAAGCGGCAAACATGCTCGAAACTCAGCTTGCCGAGTTGGAAAAGACGCTGGAGCTTCCTGGTGTGGTTGACGGAACCTACGGTGCCGATGCTGTGAACGTTTCGGATGGTCCCGAGGTGAGTATCTCCTTTTCTCTTCTCCGCCTGTCACGGGACGATCCTGCAGAGGCGGCGTTCGCCGCCATGCTCTTCAGAAGTGAGCCTGATCTATCGGAATACGAGGGGAAGCCAATGGCGTTCCCCGTGTACGGCCGGGGTCGGGCCCTCTACGCACTCATCGGCGAAGGAATTACTCCGCGGAACATCCGAGCCGCATGCGCTTTCCTTACGGGTGCATGCTCGTGCGAGGTCAAGGCGCTTAATCCCGGGATCGATCTCCTCATGGCAGTGGACTGGGAAAGTGCTATTCATGAGAGCTGGATAGAGGAGACGATTCTACCCCCGCTTGTGGGCATATCAGAGCTGATTCCCGTGAACGATACGGATGCACCGGTCACCAAAAGCGGCGACACCGCGGGCGATACCGGTGAAGCGGACATGCCTGTAGAGATCGTGCAGGAAGACGGATTTCCCGAAACGGACAGTGAAACGGCAGCCATGACCTATCCACTCATCCGCAATATTGTCTTTGCATTAACAGCAATATTGTTAGTTATTATAATTTTAACTCTGACTGTGATCCGCAGAAAGTCCTGATCAGGCCTGAAGGTCTTCACACCTGATGGTACGATGTGTGCATCCCAGTCCAACGTGCGTGCAGGTAGGGTAATAAAGAGATTTGTACCATTATATAGAGGATGTGACATGCCCCTTTCCAGACTCATAATCCGCGAGATCATGCACCGCAAGCTCGGCTTCGCGGTCGCACTGTTCGCCGTGATTGTGGCGGTTGGCGTTCTCACCGCCGAGCTGACACTGCTCAATGCCCACGATATTCAGACAGGTGCGATCCTCGGTGAGAAGAGGAAACAGCTCGAAGAGGACATGCGCGTCATGGAGGACGATTACCGCAAGATCATGAAGGAACTTGGTTTCAATCTCCTCATTCTCCCCAAAGACCAGACGCTCGATAATTTCTACGCCGAAGGCTACGCCTCGAAAACGATGCCCGAGTCTTTCGTAACGCGTCTCTCCGAATCGAACATCGTCACCATTCGCCACCTGCTCCCGAGCCTCGAACGTAAAATCCGCTGGCCCGAGCGGGGAAACCAGACAATCATCCTAATCGGGACGCGCGGCGAAGTGCCGTTTACCCACCGCGATCCGAAGGAGCCGATGCTTGTGGCGGTCCCACCCGGCGAGATCGTTCTCGGCTACGAGATATGGAGCGGGCATGGATTTAAAACGGGCGACAGCATCCGACTCATGGGACGCAAGTTCCGCGTGAGAGTATGTCATCCGCAACGCGGAACGAAAGACGACATTACGGCGTGGATAGATCTTGAACTGGCTCAGGAAATGCTGGACAGCAGGGGGGAGATTAATGCCATTCTCGCCCTAAAATGTCTCTGCGTGGGCAACGAAGTCGAACTGGTTCGAAACGACATTGCCGCTATCCTGCCGGAAACCCGTGTCGTGGAACTGGATAATAAGGTTACGATACGCGCTAAGGCCCGTCACCGTGCGAAAGCCGCCGCAGATTCATCGCTGGCCGCCGAGGAACGCTACAGGGTCAACATCCGCCGCGACTTGGAGACTTTCGCCGCCTGGTTCGTGCCCATCGTGATAATCGGCAGCGCGGCGCTCATCGGCGTGCTCGCCTTCAACAACGTGCATGAGCGTCGAACGGAGATCGGTATCCTTCGCGCCCTCGGATTCCGTTCCGGACAGATACTCTTCGTGTTCCTCGCCAGAGCTTTTCTGACAGGACTTCTTGGAGGGTTTGTGGGTTACGCCGCCGGATTCGCCGTGGGGATATACTCCGCTGATCTGCCCGCCGGAGCGACCGCCGCGTTAAACCTTTTCGATCCACGGATGTTTATCACTATCATCGCCGCGACACCCATAGTATCGTCCTTCGCCGGATGGG
Organism: uncultured bacterium; assembly: GCA_964456585.1. GTDB lineage: Bacteria > Latescibacterota > Latescibacteria > Latescibacterales > Latescibacteraceae > Latescibacter. The sequence continues at coordinate 9,649 of CAYWBT010000081.1, read as the reverse complement.
TACCCGCCCTCATGGCTTCTCGCCAGGATCCGGCCACGATACTGAGCGAAGAATAGCGGTGTTCCGAGGTAATAAGCGGGTGCTGTCGGCAATGACTGCGCGGGATAACGTTTGGAAAGTATTTCACTAATGGCAGAACAGGACAGCTCATGCTAGCTCTTACCAATGTATGCAAATTATACCGCGGGCCTGAGGATGTTGTGCGTGCTCTCGATACGGTCACGCTCGGAGTGGAGCCCGGCGAGTTCGTTTCCGTGCAGGGGCCGAGTGGTTGCGGCAAGAGTACGCTGCTCCTTACCGCCGGCGGGCTGCTCGCACCAGACGAGGGTACCGTTGTTGTCGACCGGAAAAATCCCTACCTACTGCCTTCCGGCGAACAGGCGCACTTTCGGGCCGAAACCATCGGATTCGTCTTTCAGCAATTTCATCTCGTTCCCTACTTGAGCGTTCTCGAAAATGTTATGGCTCCGGCAATTGCGCTGAATAACATGAATTCCCGAAAACGAGCCGAGGAAATCGTCGCCCGCTTTAGGCTTAATGACCGTGCCGGACATCTTCCCGCCGCTCTCAGCACAGGGGAACGTCAGCGCACGGCTCTCGCACGCGCACTTCTCAACAAGCCACGTCTCCTTCTCGCCGACGAACCGACCGGAAATCTCGATGGCGACAACGCTGATATCGTGCTCGATACGTTGGCCGGATTTGCAGAATCGGGCGGCGCCGTACTCATGGTTACACACAGTCCGGAAGTTGCATCACATGCGTATCGGGCCGTTTACTTGAAGAATGGTAGGATAGTCGTGCCTTAACGGTAACAACGCTCCCCGGAAATGACTTTTCTGTAAAACGCTAACGTATTATTCATGGTGTAAAAGTTTATCGTGTGCAGAGGGCATATATAGCAAAAACAACCTGAAGACATAAAGAGAACTGACAACGATGAATCTCAGACTATTCTGTTTTCTCGCCAGACTTGTGTTCATTTGTACAATCGTCGTGCCCTCGTCGCATGCCGCCGACTGGCCCATGTGGCGTTACGACGCCGGCCGCAGGGCAGCTTCCCCGGAACAGCTTCCAGCTGAGATGAACCTGCTATGGGTGAGGCAGTACTCACCTCGGACGCCTGTCTGGGACGATCCCCTGAACCACGATCTCATGCCTTACGACCGTATTTTCGAGCCGGTTGTTGCGGACGGCCTCATGTTCATTGGCTTCAATGATTCAGATAAGATTGTAGCGATAGACACCGCTACGGGCGAGGAGCGGTGGACCTTCTATGTGGACGGTCCTGTGCGCCTACCCTGCGCTACTCGTAACGGCAAGGTCTTTGCCACGAGCGACGATGGCTACCTGTATTGCCTGAATGCGCGCGACGGCTCCCTTGCGTGGAAATTCCGGGGCGGTCCCTCGGACCGTCGCCTTCTTGGCAACAAGAGGCTCATCTCCATGTGGCCCGCACGAGGCGGGGTGGTAATTGAGGACGGCGTTGTGTACTTCGCGGCAAGCATTTGGCCCTTCATGGGTATCTTCATCTACGCCATCGACGCGGACACCGGCGATGTTGTTTGGGTCAACGACGGTGAGGGAGCACGCTTTATGAGTCAGCCCCACAACGCACCCTCGTTCGCAGGTGTCGCACCCCAGGGTTCGATGGTCGTGTCCGGTGACAGGCTTCTGATCTCCGGCGGGCGCTCGGTGCCTGCCTGCTTCGACCGTCACACGGGTAAATTTCTCTACTACGAACTGGCTTCGAGCGGCAAGACGGGTGGATCGTTCGTCGCTGCCGTCGGGGACGTCTTCTTTAACCACTACCGCGAGCGTGTGACGACCATGTATCACATCGGGACGGGGTTTACGCTCGTTCCCGCCGCGGGACGGTACCCTGTGCTCACGGAGGGTACGTGGTACTTTTCCGGCGACGTGGTTACCGCGTGCAGGGGCGACTGGGTCGGTGAACGCCTGAAGGCTTGGTCCACCGAAGGAGATGTAGAAGCGAAGGACTTGGCGAAGCTCACCGGCGATGCCTTCGCCAACAATCGTCTCTGGGAAATCGGCGTGGACGCTTCCGGCGACCTTATCAGGGCCGGGGACCGCCTCTACGCCGCGGGTGAAGGCGTCATCTCCGCAATCGATCTTCCGGCGAACGGCGGAACGCCCATGATTTCCTGGTCCACGAGCGTTGAAGGTAAGATCGAGCGGCTTCTCGCCTCGGACGGCAGGTTGTTCGCGGTAACGCTGGACGGCAGGATTATGGCGTTCGGCGCCGGTACGGCCAAACCGCGTCTCGTTCTCGACAGGCCAGTAGCAGCGGAACATTCCCCGGCGATGAACCGGCAGGCGCGCGAGCTGCTGTCTGAAGCGGGAGTCAGTGAAGGCTACGCGCTGTTTTACGGTGTGGGCGACGGCGCCCTGATAGAAGCTCTCATTGGGAACTCGGACCTGCATATTATCGCCGTCGATCCTGTTCCCTCGAACGTGGAGCGGCTCAGGCGGCGCTTCGATGAAAACGGCCTCTACGGCTCTCGGGTATCCGTCCACGTGGGAGATCCCTTCACCTTTGCCGCACCGCCCTATTTTGCGTCGCTCACTGTGGTCGAAGATCCCTCGCTCTTACAGGGCCGCGTTAAGGCGGATCTTCTGGATCGTCTCTATATGCCCATGCGTCCCTATGGCGGTGTGTGCCTGGTTACTCTATCAGTTAAGGACCGGGAACGCCTGGCCGCGCTTGTCCGGGAAAGCGAGCTTCCGGGATTAACCGTCAGAAGCAACGATGGTGACAGGATGATCGTCGTCCGTGAGGGTGCCCTTCCCGGCGCTGGCACGTGGACCCATAATTACGGGGACATAGGCAATACGGCCAAGTCAGACGACGACCGTGTACGGCTGCCGCTGGGGCTCCTCTGGTTCGGAGGAAGTTCCAACATGGATGTCCTGCCCCGCCACGGCCATGGCCCGGTGGAACAGGTGGTCGGGGGTAGGCTCTTTATCGAGGGAGTGAACTGCCTGAACGCCCGCGATGTTTATACGGGCCGTCCGCTCTGGAAGACCATGCTCCACGACCTGGATAATTATGGTGTCTACTATGACAAGACATACCGTGATACACCAACCAGTACGAGCTACAACCAAGTGCATCTTCCCGGCGCAAATATTCGGGGAACTAATTTTGTCGCCTCAACGGATGCTGTGTATGTGCTCGAAGGCCCGATTTGTCATGCTCTCGATCCGGCATCGGGTAAAAAGCTGCGCCAGTATCGCCTGCCTGCCACCGATCCGGAGGTGGAATTGCCGCAATACCCCGAATGGGCCTATATAGGGCTGTCCGGGGATGTGCTTATCGGCGGTTACGGCTTCGTCGCCTTTTCGGACATCCTGAACAAGAAAAAAGCTGATTACTCCATCTGGGAAGATTTCGACCGGAGCGCGAGTAGCGGTCTCGTGGCCATGAACGCCGATACTGGCGAGGTAATCTGGAAAGTGGATGCCTGCTACGGTTTCCTCCACAATGGAATCGCCGTGGGTGGCGGCAGAATATACTGTCTCGACAAGTATCCTCCAGGCGTTGAGGATATGCTGTCACGGCGAGGCAAAACACCGCCAGACGCCACCCGCCTTATCGCGCTCGATCTGCGGACCGGCGAAGTTGTCTGGGAAGAATCCGGCACGGTCTTCGGCTCCTTCCTCAGCTATTCCGACGAACACGACCTACTCATCCAGTCCACAAGACCCTCTCGAGACATGGTGAGAGGCGAGGAAGGCAATCGTATTGCCGTTTTCCGGGGTGGCGACGGTTCGGTTGTATGGGACAAGCCCCTCGACTACCAAACATTCCCCATACTCCACGGCGAACGCATCGTGACAGAAGGCGCGTTTTTCAGCCTGATGACTGGCGATCTGCTCACACGGGCGAATCCGATTACCGGCAGGGAAATCCCCTGGTCGTGGAAACGCAATTACGGCTGTAACTATCCCATTGCGAGTGAGCATCTCCTGACTTTCCGCTCCGGCGCGGCGGGCTTTTACGACTTCGAGAACGCCGGTGGCACCGGGAACTTCGGTGGTTTCAAGTCCGGGTGCACGAACACACTGGTGGTCGCAGACGGCGTCCTGAACGTTCCCGACTACACCCGTACCTGCAGCTGCGCTTATCAGAACCAAACCTCGTTGGCGATGGTTCACATGCCAGATGCCGATATCGAGTACTGGACCTTCGATACCGTGGTCTGGGACGGCGCTCCCGTGAAACGAGTGGGCATCAATTTCGGTGCGCCGGGCGACCGGGTGGCAGACAACGGCGGCCTGTGGATCGACTTCCCCAGCGTGGGCGGAGAATCACCCGATCTGCCTGTAACCATCGTGCCGGATAACCCTCGTATGTTTCGCCGTCACATGTCGCGCGTGAGCGGAGACGAGCTCACCTGGGTGGCCGCCTCCGGAGCGGAGAGCGTCGAGCGCGTGCGGGTGACTCTGGCAAAAGAGCCGACGACAACACGCCGCTACACAGTCAAGCTTGTGTTTGTCGAACCAAGAGACACCAGTGCCGGAGAACGAGTGTTCGACGTGGTGATCCAGGGTAAGCGGGTGCTTAAAAGTTTCGATATCGCAAAAAGGGGGGGGGGATCACTGAAGACGGTCATCCGTACCTTCAAGCGGGTCAAGGCAGACACCGAAATCGTTGTGGACTTCATAGCGGCCGGATCGTCGAAAAAGAAGCCTGTCATTTCGGGCATGGAAGTAATCGCCGAATAAAGGAGAATTTACGGATGGTGCTTGTTAAGGAGTTCTTGCCGGCGGATTTCCGCATATGTTTTTAATTCAGGAAAATACATCGGCGGGAGAAGGGATTCTGTGGCGTGCGTTTCAGCGACATATTCCGGCGATCCCCCAGTACCAGTAAAAATTCGCATAATACTTTGTGCGGGATAACGATACAGTTTATTTATGCCTAGTCACAGATCTAATAAAAAAAAAACAATTGCCGATTACGTGCCGGGGACCATGAAGAATACAACCTGTGGAAGAGAAAGAATTATGAAACGAAAAGCAGCGCTTATTGCTGTCATCGGGGCAGCTATCATCCATCTCGGAATGGTGTCGATCCACGCAGATGGTAACGACACCACTGAAAACCGGGCGTTCGCGTCCCGCTTTAACGAAACGGCCTTGACGACGCTCAAGCCGGTCTATGCTCCGTTAGCGGAGCATATCACGGAGCGTTTCAATCTCGCCGACCGTGCAGGAGTTGGGATCGATATAGGCGGTGGTCCTGGCGACCTTGCGGTGGAACTCGCCCTCAGGACTCCCCGTATGGAGTGGATAAATGTGGACATCAATCCGGCGTTTTCAATCTATGTGACAGAACGGGCGGAAAAAGCCGGGGTGAAGATGCGTGTCAGTTTCGTTCAGGCGGATGTACACTGCATGCCATTTCAGGACGGGTACGCGGATGTTATCGTCTCGCGTGGTTCGTTTCAGTTCTGGGATGATCCCAAAACCGCCTTCACGGAACTATACCGAGTGCTCAAGCCCGGGGGAACGGCCTTCATTGGCAGAGGATTTTCAGAAAATCTGTCGGTGGAAATGGCACGCCGTATCCGGGAGCGCCAGAATGGCGGACCTTCCTATGATGTGGCGAAAACGGCGGCGGAGTTCAAACGGATAATGGCATTCCTCTGCGTGACCGACTACCGCGTCATCCTGCCGGTAACTTCCGGGAGTGAAGGCGTTAATTACGGTATCTGGCTGGTTTTCCGGAAGCCGGAACATTGAATGGGCTCGTCCGGCATCTGACCGGAAGCTGGTCTATGTGGTCGATTCAGTTAAGGTGCACCGCAGGCCATCAAATGAGATCCCGTTTTGCTTAAGAAATTAACATAAGTCTATATAAACTCAGGGAGCAAAAAGAAAGCGATTGTCGCCGTTGCCCGCAAGCTGGATGTTCGGATGCGGGCGCTCGATGTAAATAATGACTCCTATCTTACAGGTGTCGTTGAGTGAAACAAATCTAAAGTGGATACCAACCATAACCTGCTCGCTCTGTGCTATTTATTATACATGTCGGAACAGGATGTATAACGTATACTCCCCTGTGATTACATTACGTTGATATGATTGTTGACATTACTTCCGACGTTCCGAATAGAAACTTGTGGGAAAACCACGAATAGCTGGTTGTAAAAAACATCACGCGTTCAGGTTCAGGAAAAGTAGCGTAGTAACACAGAGGCAGGTTCCGTTTGATAAGGAAACCTCTGTAACATTATTGTCCCTTGACTTATTAATAGCTGGGAAATGGGAATTAAGTAAAAAATGTTACGACAGTTAAAATAAAAGCAAATACTATTACATCGGTGCAAGCGCAATGGTTGATTTTATCAGGTAGCTACAGTTGCACCGTGCTGTCGCATCCGGCATAAGGACAAGTCCCCCTGCCGGTATGATGTTGATCCAGCAGCCCGGTCGAATCCCGCCGTAATCCTGTGTACCCTCTTGTGACTTCTGGAGATCAATATATCCCATCGTACCGCTGCGATAGAACATCATGTTTTTTGAACCGGTGATTATACCGCAGTTATAATACCTGCTCATGCTGAAGTCCAGTTTCTTCCCGGTAATAATGTCGAAAGCCCAGGGTTCAAAATATATCATATCGCCGTTGATAATGGGGCGTGAGCTGTAGGGATATGCGCTACCGGGACCGATATCAATGTTGTTATCCCAGACCTTTTCGAGATCCGATGCCCTGAAACCGGCCATCCTTCCGCCAATTTCGGACGGTAGTTTGAATCGGGTGTACTGGTAGGTCATGATCAGCATGTTATGATCGGTGCTGAGCGCAAGCAGTGTGCCAAAAATATCGTTCCTGCTGACCCGCAGAACTTTTCCGGTTTCGGAGTTGAGCACAACCAGTTTTCCTGTGGGATGGTCACTATTCGTTTCACTTGTCCCCCCGCTCCTGCCGCCACCACTGAAAAGATAGTCAGCGTCGGCAATCGGTCTATCGATGAGGTACACGCACCCTCCGCCAATGGCGATGGAGTTATGGCGTATTGAATTCTCGGCATTATAAAACCACTTTACCTCGCCCGTTTTTGCATCAAGAGCAAACATGGCTTTTGACTCGCTGAAAAGACTGCTCATGTTCGATTCAAGGTAACCCCATTTGGTTATGTGCTGATCGTTTGCGACTGTGCCGAAAAGCGTACCGTTATCGATTGCCATATAGCCCCAGTATCCGGTTGATCCGTCTTCCGGATTTTCAGGTATATGGAACCTTTCGACAGGATTTCCGGTTTGGACATCGAGCACAAGGCAGTTACGAAAGGTATCACTTCCCATCTGCTGGCTGACACGCACAAAGAGACGGTCGCCTTCCACACACCAGTTTCCATGAGTCGTAGCCGCTCCCAGAAGGTGTTCCTGGTCATATGGTTTCATAAGGTCTTCAACATAATATTCCCAGAGAATGTGGCCGTTATAGGCGTCATGTGCACGGATGCCGTGATTACCCTGGATGAAGAGGCGCCCGCCACTGTAAAGAGGCCCGACACTCCGGCCGTGACGCGATGGCATTTCAAAATCCGAATCCCTGAACCACAGCATACCGAGCGGGCCTTTGACCACTTCGTCTCCGGAGTTGATGGTATTCGCCGGATTGCTGTAAAGATGTGTCCATTCACCTGCACCGGTGAGGTCATCCCGGACCACCATTTTCATAGATCCCGGTTTACCTACGAAGAGAACACCGCCGGCCGGGCTCTGGATTCGGTTTGCTTCATCGAGATTAACGACATCGATGCCGTCGGTTACCGAACGTCCGGAGACAACCAGATTTGCGAAATATTTTGGGTACGGCGTGTGTGACAGGTCTCCCATGTGGACGGTGATACGTTTCCCGTATAATCCCGCTTTTTCAATGGTTTCACGGGCACGCCTGACATTTTCCGGATCTGCGTCAATTGCGTAAATATTCAGATTCGTCCGTCTGGCGAGTTCATAGGCAAGTCGGCCGTCTCCGCAACCGAGATCTATGCAGTATCCTCTGGTAATACCGGTCTGCTTGATAATTTCTTCCGCCGCGGCGGCATATATTTCATTCGTGCCATAGGGCAAATTAACCGGTTCTCCGGCGAGTATGTTCGGTTTTTTCGGCGCACTCCCGTCAAAACAATATATCGTTCCCCTATCAGTGCTGATAAAGAGGCGTCCATGCGCTGCAGCAAGGCCATACGGAACACCGTCAACATCTCCCGACCAGACAACCAACCTGGTATCGATGTCCATGACCGTTACCTTGTTATTGACAGAACCGGAAATAATTTTATTCCCGGCAACTATCATCGATATTGCTTCAGGCTCGTGTGTATTTATGGTCCATAAGGGTGGGGAGAGAATAGTTTGCATAACCGTTTGACCCTTGCGATCACGTACCGCTTTTTCAATGATGAAATTTCCACGATTAAAGGCTTTCAGTTCACGGTCTGTTGAATCAACATAATATATATGACTGGGAGATATCGCTAAAGCTGGCGAATTGAACTCATGTGAAACTGCAAGTTCACCGTCGCTGGTATTGAAAATAGCGTTGTTCCTCCCGATGATTTCCCAATCAAACCTGGTATTGCCACTGGTTGCGAAAAGGTAATCCCCGGCAGCCATAACACGCGATCCGCCGTAAGTACGGTGTTTCTGGAGATGAAAATAATTCAGCGTACCGTCTTTTATATTCAAAGCGGCGGGTACAGACCTCCCCGTGGGAATAAACAGGTTTTCCCTGTCAGCCACAAGATAGCCCTGAGATGAAATACCACTTTTCGCACGGGCACCGTTATGAGGCTGATCGTATTCTATTCCCCCCGACGTGTCATTGATCCAGAGTTCATTGCCTGTTTCAGGATCAAGAGCATAGAGGTAAATCCCTTCCGTCGGCCAAATACCGGCGCCTAAATAGAGGATGTCATCCTTGATGACCGCCCCTCCACGCACGGGCCATCTTGATATCATGCGGTCGTTTCCGAGTACCATGCTGTTATCCGGTCCGCCACGTTTTTTCCAGAGCAACGTGCCTTTATTAGCGGAAAGACAGTACAGATAACCATCGTCGCTGATAATAAATACACGATCCCGCCATATAACAGGGGCAAACCTCACTGGCGCGCCGGTAAAGAACGACCACCGTTCCTTGCCATTGTCAATATTCAGTGCGTATACTTTACAGTCAGAGGAACTACCGAAAAAAAGAGTTTTACCCCCAATTACAGGCTGACAGGTATAATCAAACACCATACGCGTATGTACGCCCTTCCACGCCGGGCAGGGAGTTTCCTGCAAATATTTCCAGCGAAGTGTAAGGGATGACGGAATTTTGGCAGGCGTATATCCAGTGCGGCCGGCATCGGCGCGATACTGCGGCCAGTCACCGGACTGGAGTGAGGGACGCCGTACAATACTTTCGCACCCAGGCAGACAAAGAACGATGAAGAAAAACATTATAACGTTTAACCGTTTCATGATTTTCTCCTGGTATTAGTTATGATTAAGGAAATGAGATGTTGCCTCTTGATGATATAAGGTAATATTAACCGATATTTCCCATCAGTAGTGTCCGGTTAACAGAGAATAAGCTTCAGGTAATAAGTATATTCTTTTA
>CAYWBT010000080.1:0-12326 GCA_964456585.1 uncultured bacterium | reverse complement strand
AGTATAGGTTATTATTTTACAATAATTTGGTGGAGGCGGCGGGAATCGAACCCGCGTCCGAAAACCGCATCTCAAGAACCTCTACATGCATAGTCGATATTTTTATTCTCGCGTTATCAACGGCCTATCGACAGGCCTGTCATACCGCCAGCCTTCTTTAAGTTCGCCTTAGGATCGAAGGCATACCCTTCGGCTATCCCGCTTGATCGACGCTTCTTCCCCAGAGAACGGGCGCTCCAGAGAGAAACGGGTCACCTTTATTTAGGCAGCCATTGCATAGTTATAGTCTGCAATTACATTGTTTTCCGACCTTTTTACGTGGCCAGGTCGGCTCCACGGCATGCAGTTCAGGCGACACCTGTTCCCGTCGAAACCTTGTCGCCCCCTGTATTATAATATCGTCATATATTGCCCTATTGTCAATCGTTTTGCTTCAAAAGCCCGCCGTTTAAAGGTTTTTGTGTCCGGGCATTTCCCCTAAGCGCACCAAACATTCGAACCGTGGTCAGTGCGCTTCGAACCAGTTTCTCCCAACACCGATATCAACCACGAGCGGCACCGAGAGTTCGAGCGCTCCCTCCATGGTTTCCCTGACTGCGGCGGTTACCGCATCGAGTTCGCCTTCGGGCGTCTCGAGCACGAGTTCGTCGTGAACCTGCAGGATCAGGACCGCTTCGAGCCCCTCCTTCTTCAGGCGTTTCGAGAGGTTGATCATCGAAACCTTGATCAGGTCGGCCGCACTCCCCTGAATCGGGGTGTTGATCGCGGTCCTCTTGGCAAACTCGGCGATATTCCGGTTGGTGCTCATGATATCCGGAAGGTAACGCTTACGGCCAAGGAGGGTGGTGACAAAACCATCCCGCTCTGCCTCCGCGATCGTCCTCTCAATAAATGCCTGAACACCCGAATGAGTTCCAAAATAATTATCGATGAATGCTTTCGCTTCAGCACGTGTTATGCCGAGCTGCTCCGAGAGGGCGAAGGCTCCCATGCCGTACATGACGCCGAAGTTGATGGTTTTCGCCTGACGGCGCTGATCCGGGAACACCATCTCCGGGAATATCCCGAAGAGTATGGAAGCCGTCTTCGTGTGGACATCGACTCCCTCCCTGAATGCCTCTGTCAGCACGGGGTCTTTCGACATGTGTGCCATGATCCGGAGCTCGATCTGCGAGTAGTCGGCGCTCAGCAGCACATGTCCGGATGGGGCGACGAACGCCTTTCGAATGTTCCTCCCCAGCTCGGTGCGGATGGGTATGTTCTGCAGGTTCGGATCGGATGAGGAGAGCCTGCCGGTCGAGGTCACCGCCTGGTTGAACGAGGTGTGGATGCGGCCGGTCTTTTGATTGATCATGGCGGGAAGGGCATCGATGTAGGTCGATTTGAGCTTCGCCAGCTGACGGTATTCCAGGACGAGGGCGGGAAGTTCGTGCTTTTTTTCGAGCTTCGTTAAAACATCGATGTCGGTTGAGTACCCGGTCTTGCTCTTCCGTACCGGTTTCAGGCCGATTTTTTCAAAGAGAATGTGCGCGAGTTGTTTCGTCGAATTGATGTTGAACTCTTCTCCTGCCGCCGCATAAATTCTGCCTTTCAGATCAGCCAGTTTCACGGCAAGATCGCCCGACATGCCTTCGAGGAACGAGGCGTCCAAGCTGACACCGCTCATCTCCATGTCCATGAGTACTTCCATGAGGGGCATCTCCACATCGGTGAACAGGTCGAACAGGCCTGCATCTTTCAGGAGCGGTTCGAAGAGCGCCTTCAGCCGGAGCGTCACATCGGCATCGTCCCCGGAATAGCTGGCGGCGTCCTCGATGGCAACCTCCGCAAAGGAGCACTGGTTCTTGCCTTTCCCGATGAGTTCGGTGATGGACTGCATTCGTCGGTGCAGGTGTTCGTCGGCGAGTTTCGCGAGGGAGTAGCTCCGGCTCCCGGGATCGAGAACGTAGGCGGCAAGCATGGTGTCGAACGCAAAAGGCGCAATGTCAAAACCGCACCGTTTCAGTATGACCGCGTCATACTTGGCGTTGTGGCCTATCTTTCGCTTCCCCGGGTCACGGAGAAGGGTTCTGAGCCGCGGGAGGACAGTTTCGGGATCGATGTTTTTTCCCTGGTTGTGTGCAATCGGAAGGTACCATATTTGCTCGCCGGCGGCCATGGAGATGCCGACGATTTCGGCCTGCATGACATCGAGCGATGTTGTTTCGAGATCGACTGCGATTTCCGGGTACCCGGAAACATCATCGAAGAAACGGTCCAGATTTTCGGGGGAGACTATGGTGACAGGACCCGGCTGATAGTCCAGGTGCTCTCCCACAGTGTCTGCGAGCCTGGTGAATTCCATCTCCCGGAAAAATGCCCGTGCGCCCTCGACCGGTATCCCGGAGTACCGGTACCGTTCCAGATCCTCACTGATCGGCACGTCGGTCTTGATGGTGACCAGTTCATAGGAAAGGAGTGCGAGGTCACTGTTCTCCGCCACACTTTTTCGAATGGACGGCTTGCTGATATCGTCGGGGTGCGCGATGACGTCTTCCAGTGATCCAAACTGGCGCAGGAGTTCCACCGCCGTTTTCTGGCCGACCTTCGGCAGGCCGGGCACGTTATCGGAGGAATCGCCCATGAGCCCTAAAAGGTCGATTATTTTGTCCGGCGGGACACCAAATTTTTCCTCGACGTCCTTTCTCCCGATAACCGCGCCTTTCATGGGATCGTACATTAAAACGCTGTCGGTCACCAACTGCATGAGATCCTTGTCGCTGGTCACCATGTAGACATCGAGACCCGCCCCGGCTCCTCGCACGGCGAGGGTTCCAATGATGTCATCGGCTTCGTATCCCTTGAGCTCGACCTGCTCGATGCCGAGTACGGTAACCGCCTGCTTGACCCGGGAAACCTGCTCGATGAGCTCCCCCGGCATTTTTTCTCGCGTGGCCTTGTAGTCCGCGTACCGAACGTGACGGAACGTCGGCGTCCCGGTATCGAATGCGACCATGAGGTAATCCGGCGCGTGGTCGCGGATGAGATTCACCAGGGCGTTGGTTATTCCGAACGCGGCGGAGGTGTCTTCTCCGCGGGAATTGATCAGGGGATTCTTGATAAAGGCGAAAAAGGCACGGTACATGAGCGCCGTGCCGTCGACAAGGTACAGGGTGTTTTTCGCATGAGTAGTCATGTGGCGCCTCGTGCACTTCCTATCCCGTGAAAAAGAGTCTCCGCCCGCTCCAGGGACGACAGGTCATCTGTGATCCATACGAGAAGCGGCCATTGAAATCGCACGGCGCCCCAATCCCGATACGCTTCTGTCAGAGTGATTTCCCCTGTTTCCTCGACTCGTGCAGCTGTGCGATCATCCCAACCACGCCTTCCGGAACGATGTACCTGATGCTTTCATTTGCGCTTATTCTGCGCCTGATTTCAGTCGAGGATATATCGATGATCGGCATGTGTACCAGCTGAACCTTTTCCTCGAGCCACGGGGGAATAGCATCCGTTCGTTCACAGAGGCGATCGGCGACAAGTACAGTGCATTCTTTCACAATGCTGCGGGGGTCTTTCCATAGCTGGATGTCGTACAGGTTGTCTTTCCCTACAATAAAATAGAGATCCGTTCCTCCCGACACCTGTGTCTTGATCTCCCGGAGGGTATCGATGGTAAATGACGGCACATCCCGCTTCATCTCAATATCCGATACCCGGAAAAACGGATTGTTCTCGATTGCTTTGTCGATCATATCGTAGCGTTCGCGGGAGGTGAACATGAGATCGTAATGCTTGTGCGGTGGCCGTGCCGAAGGGATGAACAGCACCATGTCGAGTCCGGCCTGTCGGCGTACTTCTTCGGCAATGATCAGGTGACCCTGGTGTATCGGATCGAAGGTGCCACCGAAAAGGCCTATTTTTTTAGGTTGCTCGTTCTCCACCGTTTCTCGCTTATAAGAACAGGTTGCGGATTGCACCGTTCCCCGGGCTCGGCGAACGCGGCGGAAACAACCCGGGATTTGTCCTCGTTCTTTCCGCCAGTTCTGAAACGGCGCAAGGAACCGGAACGGATTGTGTCGTCACTACTTGCTTTTTTTATACTATTTTTTTGTGCGGTTTTCGATGTACGCTAGTTTCTTCTGGGACTTGTCTTTTAAATCCTTGCGGTCCGTCGTGTTTACCAGCCGCTGAAACACTTCCTTCGCCTGTTCGAACTTTTTCTGCTTCAGATAAACAAGCCCGATACCAAACCGTGATTCATCTGACCAGGTGGTCCGCGAATAATCCCTGGTCACCGACTGGTAGTAAATCAGGGCGGCATCGTATTTTTTTAACTTCCGGTATAGTTGGGCACTCTTGAAATCCTTGTACGCGAGTTTTGCTTTAAGTTCATCGATTTGTTTCTGGGCTTCGCGGGAAAGCTCGTGGCTCGGAAAATTATCGATGAACCGGGTGAATTCATCAATGGCAAACCGGGTGTTCTCCTGGTCGAGATCGGCCTTTGGGGACTCGTTGTAATAGCACAGCGCACGCTTATACCGGGCTTCCACCGCATGCTCGCTTGAGGGAAAATCAGCATAAACGCGTTCATACTCATACGCGGCAGTAACATAGTCTTCGTTCATGTAATGTGATTCCGCGAGCATAAACTGCGCCCTGTCAACAAGATCGGAGGTCTGGTATGACTCGATAATCGTCTGGAAATCGGTGAGTGCTTTGATATAATTTTTCTGATTCATGTTTTTCATGCCGCGATCGAAGTAAAACTGCGCGTTGACCAGTTCCTTCTTGGCTGCACTCCCGCAACCGACTGCGAACACCATTAGGAGCAACGCTCCGATAAAAAACTGCTTATGACTCATCTGTACTGAAACCATGGTACCTCTATACTGTTTGTTTCATCAACCGCGGAACGAATAGAGCCACCACACCAAGGTAGTCATGGTAACACCGATGAAAAATGGTCGCGCCCGACGGATAATGCGATCGTGAACGGAAGAAACATGAACGAAGGCTTCATCATTCGTAACCGTCCCGAGCAGAATCGCCGGAAACGAGTCAACGTTCGTTCCTCGTCCCCGGTAAACTTCACGGTTCCCGGTCGAATCCTGGAAGACGGTTCCGATACGCGCTTCAGAATGCCTGCTGACGATCTTTGTGTGCTCCTCGTTCTTCAGCACCTCAATAGTAACGAAGAGGGTGTCAAGAGTAAACCGGAAGTTCGGGACCGCACCATCTTTTCGGGTCACACGGTATCCCTTTTTCTGGAGGAATTCCAGTGACACGGTCTCGAGAAAACTCGGTGCCCTTTCCCCGGGTGCTATTCTCACACCGACAGTGGCCCCGCTGCCATCCGGAATACCGGACTGCGCAAGCGCCCGCTCGATTGCCCGCTCGCCCACCTCTCTATGCGATGGTGGCAGGTCGTCCCACGCAACGCCCCCCCGATTCGGGATCGCAGCACAGCCGACAACTCCGATATAACACAACATACCGATGAATAACAGTATCCCGCTCCCGAAAAATCGAATGCGGTACTTCACCGTGGTCATTACTGTCCCAGTTTCTCTATCTGTGATCCCGCTATCTTCGCCGCATTTGTATCGGGATAGTTTGCCACAACCGCCTGCAGTTCTTCGCGGGCAGCATCCGTTTTCCCCATCTTGAGGTAAATGAGGCCAATCTTGACATGGGCATCGGCACGTTTGTTGCTCTCCGGGTAATCGAAAATCTTGTTGAATGCACTCAGCGCCTGATCGTGGTTCCCCATCGCATCGTAACATTCGCCGATCCAGTACTGGGCATTGTCGGCAAGAGAAGAACCCGGCGAGACAGTGAGAATCTCTTTGAATCCACTTATCGCGGTTTCATATCGCTTTGCCTGGTAATCTGAGAGGGCTGTCTGGTACGAGGTATTGACATCAAATCCTCCCGGCTTGAACGCGCTGGCACCCTTCGGCCTGACCTGGGGACGTTTGGTCTGAACGGATTTGTCCAGCCTTGTGACCTGGTCGCTCAGAAAGTCGAGGTTTTCCTTGACCTCCTGAAGTATTGCACCCTCATCTGTTCGGGATGTCGCGATGCGATTCTCGAGGTCGGCGAGCCGCTGCTCAACCTGAGACACGCCCTCGCCTAATTCCTTGACCTTGGCTGCATTACGATCGGCGATATCCATCAATTCCTTGAGGTACGTCTGTTGCTGCCCAATTGCCTTCGTATTCTTCGATACCGAGGATGATGATGCACACCCCAGAACAAGGCATAGAAGCATACCGGTCAGTGCGATCAATAACGGATTTCGCATAGCTCTCTCCCCTGTGTTAGTACCGAAGCAACAGTGACACAACATGCCAGTGATAGGCGGTCTCCTGCTGTTCGATAATGAGTGTGTATGAAAGAATATCAGTCCGTCTCGAATTTCTAAACTTGCTTATCTTGTCCCATGACGGTAATAGTCCGATGCCGAAAGAATAGACATCGGTTTGACTCTGCCTGTCCCGGAAGTAGCCGGATCGAAGCGCTATACGATTCATCGCACACCGTTCCACACCGGCGTGAATCTCACGGGATGCCTGCTTATCCTCCTTGTTCAGGTTTCTGATGTCAAACGATAGTATTGTTTTGTCGTCAGGGTAGTACGATATACCTCCCGTTACGGTATCCCCCTCGAGGCTTTCAAGTGTCATACGCCACTGAGAGAACTTTTCCGGTATCTGATTATACGCGATGCCGATATTGAGCTTCGGATTCGGGCTCAAGAGTACACCGAACGTATATCCCTTACGGTAGATGTTCTCTCCGTTGATTCTCGACTGGTAGAGTGTTCCGGCGATACCAAGCGAGACCGAAGGAGACATTTTAAAGTTCAGAAATGCCGAGTTGAAGGAAGCGTTGTTCAGCTTTTCAACCGACAGAAAGCGTCCCTTCAGGGAAAGCGCGGTATCGTCGGTAATTATTTCCTCCCCAAGGCCGAAACCGATATCGAAAATCTCCGTGGAGAAGACGCCTCCCTTCACGAACAGTGACGCTGCGATAATGCACTCGCCAAGATTGAGATTATCATCCTGGATATAATCACGGTCGTATTTTGCGTAATCGTACATAGCGGCACCCCCGCCGAGCGGATTGAAAAAAAGGCGATACTTTTTCTCCGACCGCGTCCGATTTAGCTTAAATGCGCCGGGATTAAAAAATCCTGCTGATAAATCATCAACCACCGAATGGTAGGCACTTCCCATGGCGAGCGCCCGGGTTCTGCTGACACCCGCTGTCAGGAACTGGTTTTTGCCCGCCGTTGCCGAAAAGGCGATACTCCAAAGTAACACTGTCATGATAAGCGTTCTCATCCATCCTCCCGGAGAGAACGTGTAGGAAGATATGCTTCCTTTCCGGCTCGAAACATAATAAACCGCCATCCCGGGCTTGATACATCCGCCTGAATAGGACGCTGTTGCAAGACGTTACTTGTTCCCACGTATCATCGTCCCCTTCGCCCGCTCGGGGATGGTCATGTGAAATGACTCCTTCACCATCCTCCTAGTTGATCTTCCCGAGCAGCGAAAATCCGACGCTCATAAAGTCCTCGTCCCACCCGTTTTTTGCCTGGTCACCACGGCGGCCGTATTCAAATGATATAACGATGCTCCCGATGTTCCGCTGCAACGGCAGCTCAAGACCGAGTGTAACCGCCTTTTCGGTGACCGTTTCGATTTTCGGAAAACTCTTATAATATAACGTTCCCGCTTTAAATCCGACCGACACAGGGAGCCGCTTTATATAGGGGTCCTGATTGCTGATGGAATGCGTGTAGGTAACGCCGGTTCCAAAGTGCCAGTTATTTGTATACATTTCTTTTTCTTCCGCCGTGTGCGCCGCATCTTCCCACTTCTCGTAGGAGAAATCCATGCCCCCCTTCAGGCGGCTTTGCGTCTTGTAAAAGATGCCGAAAAGCCATTTTTCGGGTAGGGATGTCTTTTTCATCACATAGCGCTTCTCGGGATTCGTCGGAAAATCGGCAATAACGAATGTTTTGTGATCCAGATCACACCTCGCGGTATAGGCAAGACCGACAGAGGCATTCTCAAGAACCTGTACCAACGCTCCGACAGAATTCCCGTAACCGTTGTACTTTCTCTTGATGTAGTACTGCGATTTATGTAAACCGTCATTTTCGGGAAACGTCCGTTTCCATTCTTCCTGGATCATGCCGAAATAGTAGTTCAGAGAATACCCGATGCTGAGAACGTCCTTGAACGTATAGGAAATCCGTGTGTTCGAAACGTTGATTCCGCCAAAGGTGGTCAGCATATCATCGACCGAAACGCCGTCCTGGACATTCTGGAATTCAATGTTCGTATCCATCCTCGAGTACGGCGAGAGGCTCCAGTCAAAGACCAGGTTTCCGGTCAGCGGCAGTACAATCTTGAACATCTGGAGATCGAGCCTGCGGTAGATGGCTTTCTCCCCGCCTTCAAGATGCGTTGTGGTGTCTTCGAAGCGCGCTTCCAGCGAGTAGGTAAACGTATCAAAGGAGGATGCCAGGGCCGGATTATCGCGAATAAGGTTCATCTCGCCGTTATTTGCCGAGCCTGCTCCGCCCCGTCCTCTCGCGCGGCCAAAATCATCCGGTATGATATTTCCGATACCGTTTGCCGAGTATGGCGAGCCGCAGATCCCCCCGGTAGCGGCAACCAGCATACCGACGACCACCGTGAAGATGGTGATTTTTTTCTGTCGCGTGTTCATTCCAACTCCGGCAGTGTCGTATACCGTATAACCAGCGAATCTGCCTGCTCTATCACAGCAAAATTCGGCGAAGTACAGATGGTAGTCGGCTTAAACAGAATACCGTAATTCGGTTGATTCAGGTTATACCAATTATTAATGAATGATGATATATCGACCTGATAGGTGGTCGATTCCGGGGTGAGCACCACTTCTCTCGAGAGTCCGGAATTGATTTGCGCCGATGCAATATCGGTAAACTTATTCGTGAGGAAGTTGATCTTGAATGACATAGACCCAGTGGCGAGGAGGTGCTCGTTTATCGCAAGGTTCAATATACACGTATTTATAGCAGTGGGAACGGGATTAAATGCCGGAAGCGGAAAATACAGCACAAATCCCGATGCATCGCCGTTCGAGATAACGGTCGATCCCTGCGCAATGCCATTATCGATGTAATACGTTGCTTCCCTGCACTGCACCGTCGTGGTATCTTTGAGACCGAAGGCTTTTTCGGTGATCAGGGCAAGGCGCGGTGTGGTGGTCGCATTGTCGGAAGAGAGTCCGGCCATGCCCAGTCCCTGATCGGTGTTTTTCAAGAGAAACGAACCGTGCTCATCCCAGCTTGCCATGACATCCCGGCTGATGTAAAAATTCAACGACGAAACGGTGCTTGCCGTATCGGAAACCACCGCGATCGGCATCCCGAGATCTGCTATAAAGAGATCGGCATCGATCCGTGATGTATCCGACCATGCCGAAGTGGTACTGTACAAACCGAACTCAAGGTCGCCGTCCTTCCAGAGCTTATTGACCGGAAGGGTAAGTTTTGCGGTTACCAGGCTGTCGAGAATCGACTGGCTCGGCTTTGCAAACTTAAAGACCGAAAAGGCAGAAACTCCCTCATATTGACCGGCGAGCATGCTGCTGTTCCTGCCGATCGCATAACGGAACGTAGCATGAACGCCGATGGAATCGGAAGGGATGGAAACGCTTTTTAATTCGCCAATCTTCTTATTGTAGAGGGCGCCGGTTACCGTTTCACCTCTGTCGGAATCACATCCGGCGGCATACAGCAAAAAAAGGATCACGAGGAGGGGAAAATGTCGAATATTTTTCACCGCATTACTTTTCATAAGTAGTTAAAAAATTTTATTATAAGTAACTAATATAGTTTTTTTCTGTCACCTTGTCAATGAGATTAGCGAGGGGCTCCGATCACCTGCGACCGAGACGAAGGTCGCCGTGACGTCTCCCACATGCGCCTATCAGCTAAGCGGGCACCCAACCGGGGTACCGATAGTGCTTCGAAAAAGCACCTGCAGCGTCACCATGCCTGGATACCGGTACCGCAGATCCTTGATCCCCCGCCTAGGCAAAGTGCATCCAGATCGCCGTCACTGTAATACCCACGAGTATGGTCACCGCAATGTGCACTACAGTCCATATCCTGTCGACACCTTCGGTTATGGTCCCGGGCGAGAAGGTCAGGTTCTTGATCTTCTCTTCGTCGGGTTTCGCGGTCACCAGCGAAATCACGATCATTATGAGGACGCAGACGATAAATATTATCACACTATAATTCAAAAACGCGTAGCCGGTCAACAGGCTGAACGGGAACGGTATGGAGTACCCCATTTTCAGGAGGATGTCGGTTGCAAACCGGATTACGCCGAGCAGACCGCCGGCAATGAGGGTTGTGATTGCGGCCGCTCCAGTGGAACGCTTCCAGAGCACACCGGTCAGGAACACCGCGGTGATCGGGGCGCCCACGTATGACTGGATACTCTGAAGATACTGGTATACCTGGTTTGACAGAAAGCGGATCATCGGGATCCAGAGAATGGAGACGATTACGATCCCCGCGGTTGTCCAGCGACCGATCGTTACCAGCCGTTGTTCCGAGGCATTCGGATTGATTTTACGGTAGACATCCATGGTGATCAGTGTGGAGCACGAATTGAAAACCGCGCTGAGGGAGGACATGAGCGCCGCAAGGAGTGCGGCAATCATGAGCCCCGCCAGTCCTGCGGGCATAAGACGTGTCACGATGAACGGATATGCCATGTCGGGATCAGCGGCGAGTTCCGGCTTCCACAGGGCACGGGCAATCAATCCCGGAAGGACGAGAATGAAGAGCGGCAGGATTTTCAGCGCTGCAGCGAAGAGCGCACTGCCGCGTGAGTGTGTCAGGTTTTTTGCCCCGAGTGCCCGCTGAACGATCACCTGGTCGGTTCCCCAGTACCAGATACCCAGAATAAGAATGCCGAAAATAGTTCCCGTCCAGGGATACACCGAGTGGTTCATCGGCTTTATCATGTGGAAGAAGTCCGGCGGCAGCGCGGCCCGCAGTCCCTCGAATCCGCCGACCTTGTCCATGCCGACAACAGTGAGGACTATCGATCCGCCGATCAAGATGAATGCCTGGATCATGTCGGTGTAGATAACCGCTGAGAGACCACCGGCAACCGTGTAGACCCCGGTAGCGATCACCAGGAGTACCGCCGACACCAGGGGCGGCCAGCCGATGACCGCCTTGATGAGGATCGCCCCGGCGAAGAGCGACACGGATATCTTGGTAAAAACATAGGCGAAAAGCGAGATCCCGGTCAGAAGCCACCTGCATTGCGGATTGAACCGGCGTTCGAGAAATTCCGGCATCGTATATACCCTGCTCTTCAGGTAGTAGGGGAGAAACACCCATGCCAGGACAAATATACAGTATGCCGCCCCTATCTCATAGGCCCCCACGGCAAGTCCGGTAGCAGCACCGGAACCGGCAAGACCGATGAAGTGCTCGCTGCCGATGTTTGTCGCGAAAATCGATGCCCCCACCGCGAACCAGCCGATTTTGTTTCCGGCAAGAAAGTAATCGCGGGACGTGCGCTTTTTCCTCGCAAAGTAAAAGCCGACCGCGAATACCGCGAGAAAATACACTGTGATGATAATCCAGTCAAATGACGATAAAACCATGCTTTAACCCCCGTAATCTCGCTCGTTTCCAGCCAGGAACCAAAGACCTAAAAATATAAAATCTTTACGCTCTAAAAGCAAGCGTAACCTTCTCCCCCAAACTGTTTTACCACTTCTTCATGTCCGCCCGCGGGGGAGGATGTATGCAACGGTAAATGAGCAGACCTGTCTCGTTCGTCTTGTTCCGCTCCGCAAAAATTTGTATGTTACCGGAGCAGACAAGAACTGGCGTTATCCCTATCTCTTCAAGGAAGGAAACTACCATGGCAATCGACAAACCGAAACCCGCGTTTATCGATACCGATGTCACCGGGGAAGACTACCCCTACAAAATACCCGCTCCCCCGAAAGTCGTGCGGACGCTCGATATCGACGATGTTGAGCGTTCCGAGAGATACCGGCGGCTGTACGGCGGTTGTCTCAGCGATGCCCTCTGGCTGACCGGTATCGTGGACACCATACTCGATCACGGCATCCGGTCCCTGCGGGCGAACGACACGATCGCGGGGAGGTGTCTCCCGGTTAAGTGGCACTCGCTCGCGCCGGAAACCCACATGACCGAGGAGGAAAAGGACACCCGGTTCCGCCGGTGGCAGCAGGAAGATTCTCCCCAGAAGCGCATGATGCGGTCGCTTTCTCCGGCTGCG
>CAYWBT010000079.1:0-12525 GCA_964456585.1 uncultured bacterium | reverse complement strand
TGGCAAAGTCGAACATCTTCCGCATGCTCGCGTCATTATTATCGAAGTTGATTACAAATCATCGTCACCGAACCGGCATACGACGACTATTCCCTCCTCGAGAAGATGGTGAAGGAATACAATATCAAGGTCGCCATTCACAATCATCCGATACCCTCGAAATACGCACGCCCGGAAACACCGTACTCGCGGTTCAAGGGCCTCGACGAGCGCATCGGAGTTTGCGCCGATACCGGGCACTGGATGCGCAGCGGTGTCGATCCTGTGGAAGCGATCAGGATCCTCGAGGGACGCATTATCGACTTTCACCTGAAGGATCTCAATGACTTCGGCACAAAGGAAACCTACGATGTGCCGTTCGGGCAGGGCAAGGGCCGTATCCGGGATATTCTCGCCGAGATGACCCGTCAGAACTACCACGGATTCTTCGCCATCGAACACGAAAAAGCGGAAGACGCGAAAAATCCCCTGCCACCCCTCAAGGCGGGACTCGACTATATCAAGAGCATCTCGTACTACCGGGGTTACGAAGAAATCCTGAAGTGGTCGAACGATCGGTATACGAAGGAAGGCTGGAACCATTCCGGCCCGGGATATTTCGAGCTCGATCCCAAAACCGGTATCCTGAAATCGACCGGCGGCATGGGTCTCTTCTGGTTCAGCAACCGGATGTTCAAGGATTTTATTCTGGAACTCGACTTCAAGAGCCAGCACAAGTTTACCAACTCCGGCATTTTTATCCGGTGCCCCGAACTCGTAACCGGGTATGAGTACATCTACCATACCTTCGAGGTGCAGATCGACGACAATTCGACCGGTATTCATCACACCGGTGCGGTGTACGATGCGGAAGCGCCGCGCATCAACGCAGAGAATCCCACCGGTGAATGGAATCACTACAAGATAACTTTTCAGGGCAGTCGAATCGGTGTCGAGCTGAACGGGAAAACGGTTGTGGACTGGAAAGCCGAGCCCCGCGGCAAGATCAGGGATTTTGCGAGCGAAGGCTACATCGGGCTGCAGAATCACGACTGGAACTCCTCGGTGTTCTTCAAAAATATCTTTATCAAGGAGCTCTGAGCGCGGCTGGTGATTCCCGGTTCCGGAACCGGGCGCCTGTGGCGATAAACATACATTATTTTCGGGAGGGCGGAGAACGTAGTGTTCATCCGCCCTTTTTTTGTCGGGAATAGAATCGGTGTCCGGGTTGGCGCACTACCGTTCCGAGGGGGGTGATGCTTCGGGAGAGGGTGATTCCGTGGTTCCACCGCCGAGGGTAACAGTCATCCTGTCGGGTATGAGGGTTGCATGAGACTCGGTGCCGCGATAGCGGATGGCGATTTCCGGCTGCTGCCCGACCCAGCGAAGTGCCAGCCTGCCGGTCGCATCGGTTGCCCCGAGAAAGCGCCCGTCGCCATACACCCGTGCTTGTCGCACCGGATCACTGCTGTTGTCGGCGACACGCAGGTCGGTAACATACGCCTGTCGATTCAGGGAAAACAATCCGAAGAGATTGTTGAAACGCATTTCTCCGGCGTGGACAATGATCTTCCCTCTCGGATAGATTATGGTATTCTTCGCGGTTGTCATGAGTGTTCCGATATCCTCCGAAGAATCGTAGGAGAAGGACATCGGCGACTCAGCCATGACCTCGCCGGACGCGAGCGCAACATACGTACAATCGAAAGCGTACACGACTTCATCCCCCCCATCGCGGGTGATTTTTACCGATAAATTAGCATCGGTCCAGTCGTTTTTTCCGGCGCTGATCACCCATTTCGTTTCGGGATCGGCAAGCTCGATGAATCCCGGGCCATGCCGGGTCACCGTGAACTGGTAAGGTTCACCGACTACGCGCGGTAAAAGCAGGGTAAAGAAATCTTTCGACGCCGGGTGACGCACCCGGACTCTCGAATTTCGGGTGCCGCCGCTCGGGTCATCGAGGCTGAGAGGGAAGAACCGCCGGACTGCGGCGAGTATCTCCCAGGAGTCGGACCATGCTGTCGGCAGGAAGATGCGAAGCCCCTCGTATGCCGGTGTCTCATCCATTTCCCCTGAGGATGGCATTCCGAGATCGAGCCAGGATTCGCTGGTAATCGCATGGGGAGTAGACCAGATTGAGTTCTCGGCGAGAAGTATCTTCCTCGGGGAATCGACCGCATCCGACAGGGTCACCGAACACTTCCCGCGGAAGAGCGCCGACGGCAATCGCTGCGTTTCGGAACCGATGGGGAATACGAAACCCGCGGGCGAACGTGCTATCCAGATAACCATCCCGCCCCGGGCGAGGTAATCGTTTATCTTCCATGCTCCAGAATCGAGATCATAGTCTTCCAGGCCGTCGACCAGCACGAGACTGAAGCCCGACAGTTCGGCATCTGCAACATTGGGTTGTGCGATTCGCTCACCTGCCAGGCCGAGGTCCGCAAGAATATTTTCCGCCTCTCCACTCCGGGAGATGACGCAGGTGCGTTCCGGTCTTCCCCGGTGGCAGAGGATGTTTTCCAGGATGTTCATCGCGAGGCCGGAGCGGCCGGTGTGCGCATATCCGATGAGGTCTGCCGTGACAAGGAGCAGCTTTCCCTGTCCGACACTGGTCTGCATGACGAAGGGCCAGTCCCATGTTCTGTCCCGGGGAGGCTCCTCAATCTCGAAGTCAATCGCCTCATCCCCGGCAAAGAGAGCATTCAGTTCGACGTTGTTGATGCCGGTGGAAAGCCGGAGCATCCCACCCTCGGCACTCGCACGCTCGACCGGCAGCCAGAGGTTCCATTCGAGCGGGTAGGATGATTCCACCTGATCCCAGACCAGGAGAGCATCGGGTTTGAGAAAGAGAAAATGACGATAGTGCTCGGGAGACGGCATATCGGTCGCCGACAGGCTGACCGGGCCGGCAACGTAATCAACCCGGTCGGTTGAGAGAAACTGGCTGATACCGTCGGGATAGTAATCTGCCGGTGCAACTCCGTTCCCGGTGACATCCTCTCTCACCCGCGCGCCGGGATAATCACCTTCCGGTATCACCGGGGAGTCACCGGCACCGCGGTACAAGACCAGATTATGCCGCCACGCGTGCCTGCCCATGATGTCGTCCGCACAGGTGTCGTTCTTAAATCCATCGTGGACGATGAGCGGGATACCCGACCAGAGGAAGGAGAAATCACCGCTGTCGGAGTGCTGGTGGTGCTCGCGGTCGACAGTGCCGGCGGGGGCGCCGAAACCGGTAAACACCGCGCTTTCGCGTTCGGTGGAGAAGTTATGGCGGAGAACTGCTGTCCCGGCACCGGTAAGCATGCTCTGGCCCTCCGGGCGCATGTAGGGAATCGACGTATCGATAAAGAGCAGGCCGAGGGGATCAACAGGATTGCCGCACTGATTCCAGTACCAGATGAGATAGGAGGCTTCGTTCGGATAGTAGGGATAGACATCGGCGGCGGCGATGACCGCATTCCCACCGTGGTTGACTCCCGGATCGGTCTGGCCGATGCTCGCGATCATGAACGATCTCTCCGTCGATTCTCCTTGCCGGGGAGGCGTGAGATTCATTTCATAGAGAAGCAGATTTCCCAGGTTGGGATTCGAGAAGTGATTTTGAAAACCGGCATTCTTCAGCGCCTTCGCCGCGACGAATATATATCGTAACGCATCCCCGGCATACCCCGGGCTGTCCGGCAGCCACGCGCCGTTGTCATCGATGGCATGCTTCAGATTGTTCGCGAGGTGGTACGTGCCGTGTTTGAGATATCGTTCCGAGGCGCTGTTTTCCGGGAAATTCAGCGCATAAAGTATACAAGAAGCAGCGATACGCAGGGAGGTTGCGCCCAGGCTCCACGAGTCCTGCTCCCAGGCAAACGTCTCATGATCGAGGTAGTACGAAAGCACCGTACGCAGCGAAGTCTTCAGGGCGGTTTTCTCGTCATCGGCGAAGAGCCCGAGCGAGGTCGTGAGATCATACATGACTAGGGTATCGAACGCATTCCGGGAAGCGTCGTCCTCGAACAAACCATTGGCGTGGGGAATACTTTCCTTCGCCGAGAGCGCCGCGCGGAGGATATCAATCTTGACAGACTTTTCACCGGCCAGTTCGCCGTTGAGCAGGCAGGTGACCGCGGCGCCAATACCGGAATCAAATTCTTCAATGTGGCCAAACAGGGGATTCGCCAGGTTGCTGTTACCGTTGATGATGGTATTGCCGGTCACCAGCACACCGGCATGGGTGACGGTTACCGCGGCGAGGAGTATGGCTCCGGTCAAAAGGATGGAAAGCAGGCTCTTCATTCTACACCCCGGTGGGTAATCTTATTTCGAGGGACAACGGCTATAAGATACAAAAAAGACGGCGGCGTTGGCAAGCATATTGACATGCGGGATCTTCACCGATACCATGACACGGAACGTGAAACGATTGGACTCCCGGTTTTTCCTCGAACAGATTGACTATTGTTTCCTAAAACCGTACATTCATGCATATGCTCATGTTAGTGCATCATTCAGACAGTGTGCGCACTGTGAAATGGTTCGTCGTTTTCGCGGTAGGTTTCCTCGCCGCCACGCACGCCTGTGCTCTCGAACCGGTGACCGCCCTCGAGGATGGATTCGCCGTTCCATTCGCGGGGGGAACGATCGAAAGCGTCCTCTTCTACCCGGGTGCTGAATCGTTCACGGTGAACAGTTTTGCCTGTCTCGCGTGGTGCCTGCCCTACGGAATGGAGAATCTCGGTGTGTCCACCGTCCACTGTGGGATGAATTTCGGCAAGATGGGTGTATCCTGCGCCTTTACCGCCTCCGGATTCGAGCTCTACGGCGAGGATATGGAAAAACTTGGTGTTTCCTATGCTCCCTTGAAACACTTTGCGGTCGGCGCCAGGATCACCCGGAATGCCATGCGTATCAAGGGATTTGGTCAGGCCGACGCGGTAAGTGCCGATGTGGGGGCGATTGTCCGGCCGGTTGAAAAGGTCTTTCTCGCCGTGTCCTGCGAGGATGTTCTCGGTGTCGAGCTTGGTGAATCGAGAGAACCGCTGGACGGTGCAGTGCGGTGTGCCGCCACTTGGAAACTGTCGGATCGCTTCACGTTCCTGTCGTCACTCAGGAAGGTTCGGAGATTCGAGCCTTCTTTTTCGACCGGATTCACCGCAGCCATTGGCGATGTCCTGACCGCCGGCGTCCTCGGGGGAAACGAACCCGACCGCTTCGAGTTTCTCATTTCTGCCCTCGTCGCCCGCATTCGCTGTTCCTATCGCGGAAGTTACCACCAGGACCTGGGAATGACGCACGGGTTTTCGCTCACCTGGGGATATGCGCGGTGATAACAGGCCTGCGGAACCCGCTGCCGCACGGCTCTTCCGGAATCGAACATTCTACTCGTTTTTTTTGAGGAAAAATTCCTGTATCTCGGGCAGTCGCGCCGCGAAGGCTTCTTCGAGTGTGCCGGTAAAGAGCATTCTGCCCTGGTGGAGGTACGTGATGCGGTGAGCGATACGCTTGATGCTCTCAAGTTCGTGGGTAACAACCACGAAGGTCATGCCGAGAGCTTCATTGAGGGTTATGAGGAGGGTGTCGAGACCGAGGGCGGTAACCGGATCGAGGCCCGCAGACGGCTCATCGCAGAAGATAATCTCGGGATCCATGACAATGGCGCGGGCGACCGCCGCACGTTTCTGCATGCCTCCTGAGAGTTCCTTCGGGTGTTTGTTGTAGACATTGAAAAGCTCGACCTGCTGGAGTTTGAGCTCTGCGACTTCATGTCTCAATTCGGGGCTCATATCGGTATGCATCTCGAGCGGCAGTGCCACGTTTTCACCGACGGTCAGAGAGTTCAGCAGTGCACCGTACTGATACATGACACCGACATTTCTGAGGATCGGTTCGACCTCCTCTTCCTCGATCTCCGACATTTCGTTCTCCAGGAGCCGAATGTTTCCCTTCGATGGTTTATAGAGACGGATGATATTCTTGAGGAGCGTTGATTTCCCACACCCCGACGATCCGAGAACCACCATGATCTCCCCGGCGCGAACCTGCAGGTCGATGCCGTCAAGAACGTGCTGACGGCCGTACCACGAGTGAAGGTCTTCAATTTCCAGTATGTAGTCACCAGGCATAATAAGATACCAGCGGTGCGTTCACTCCGCACCCGGTTAAGGATAAAACAGCACGTCCGGCCCGCCGCCTCATCGCGGTTACTCCCCCTCAGAACTTGAAGTAAAAAAGAATTCCCCAGATTGAATCCACGACAATGATTGCAAATATCGAGGTTACCACGGAGGACGTTGTCGCCCTGCCGACACCATCCGCACCGCCGGAAAACGTGAGGCCGCGGTAGGCGCCGACAATTGTGATGATAAACGCAAAAGAAACCGATTTAATCAACCCGGTCAACACGTCCCAGAACATAAGCGATAACAGGAGCTGGTTCATGAAGGTGGAGAACGACAGCTCCATGTAGGTCACCGCTACAAGGAGGCCGCCCAGAAGACCGATAAACAGCGCCATAATCGTCAGCAGCGGCATGGCAACAGTCATCGCCCAGAACTTGGGCACGATCACGAACCTGATCGGATTCAGTCCGAGCGTCTTAATGGCGTCGAGTTCCTCGGTGAATTTCATCGTTGCGATCTCCGAGGCGATTGCCGAGCCGCTGCGGCCACTGATGATGATGGCGGTCATGAGCGGGGCGAACTCGCGGGAGAGGCCGATGGCAAGCAGGTTCACCACAAAGACAGATACCCCGAACTGCCGGAGCTGCGCTGCACTCTGGAGGGCCAGAATAACACCGATGAGAAAGAGGATCGTCCCGACAATAGGAAGAGCGGTCGATCCGATATAGAACGCCTGCTCGACGAATGAGCCCTTTCGATACTGCTTTCGGTTCACAATACCGACGAGGGACCAGTAGAGGATGTCGACGACAAGTACGGTGACATCGGT
Organism: uncultured bacterium; assembly: GCA_964456585.1. Lineage (GTDB taxonomy): Bacteria > Latescibacterota > Latescibacteria > Latescibacterales > Latescibacteraceae > Latescibacter. The sequence continues at coordinate 5,595 of CAYWBT010000079.1, read as the reverse complement.
GAGATGCTCCATTTCGCGGAGGGCAAGTCCGCCGAGGCGGTCGAGGGAGAGGGCGGGCGATTTTTTTTGCTCTTCCGCCGGGACGTCCCTCTTGGCGATGGATATGTCGAGGAGTTTTTCCGCGCGGGAACTGAATCCACGGCGCGACGCGCCACCCCCGGCAAGGCGGTTAATCAGCACAGCGCCGGAGGTGTCGAGCTCATCCACTCCGGAACCATCGATCACCGTTATCTCTTCGCGGGGGATGGCCAGGAGGGCCTTTTCCAGTGTTCCCACAGTGTCCGCCACCACATCGCCGTGCACGTACAGGATGCCTTGTTCGAAGGTGATCGCGGGGGGGTGTACGCTGGGGTTCATACCGATCCTCACAGGAATTTCGAAAATCGGAGCAGGGTCTGGTAGCGGGTCTGCGTGGTATCCACATTCTCATCCTTCCACCACTCCATGGTTAACAGGAGGCTCACATTGCTGGTCAGGTTGAGCCTGAGCCTGTTCTCACCGTCGTATATCCAAGTGTCGCGTTTCGACTCGGGCATCAAAAGGTCGAATTCCGAGTTGAAAATGATGTACCTTCCGAGACGGATGTCGCCGAGGAAGAGAAACTCGATCCCGGTTGTTTCCGTCTTGAGAATGGGGGAGAGGATTTTCGATTCGCTGTTGTAGATCATTGCACCGCCGGGGAGGGTGCTTCGCAGGCCGTACCCGGTACGCATGTGAAGATTCGCCGGCAGGGACTTGACGAGGATGGAGGTGAGGCCGAAGCCCTCCTTGAAATACACCGGGGCGAAACTCCCGCCCAGCTTGATTTCCTTGGCGCCGGTGACGGTCCTGGCCGTATCGCCGACAGCGTCCACCTCGAAATAATCGTCCGGTTCCTTGAATCGTTGGTGTGTCGGGAAGAACCGGGTTTCGCCGGCGATACGCAGGTACGGGCTCAGAATGTTGGAAAGCCGGTAGATGTAAGTGATCTTCAGCTCTGCCCGGTCGATGTACTTGGTGATGTCCTTGTCATCGTCCATGGAGAGCCCCTCCTCGAGATTCGACCAGATCGGGATGATATGATTGCCGGACTCGTAGCGGGCGTCGGTCAGCCACTGCATGGTGGTGGTGAAACTGGCGTTCGTTTCAGAGCCGGCTTCGGTGGAGGGGATGTAGTTGAGGAGCGCGTTGCCGGAGAGTTCGCTACGCACCTGCCAGACGGAGCTCTGTCCCCCGATCTGCCGGACGTCGGTGAGGTAGCCGAATCCGCGGAAGTCGCCGGTTTTGGCATCGATAACGAGGTTGGCGTGGGCAAGTTCGCCCGGCATGAGGCGGATGGTGCCGAAGTTGATGACCGCGTTGATATTGTCGCCCGGCCTGACGACCTTGTACCTGCCCGGCGGTAAAAGCCAGGTGTAAAGTTTCTCGTCCATACCCTCCTCGACTCCCTGGCCGATGCCGTAGGAGACGCCGGTATCGAGGCTGAAGAGTTCGTAGTATTCGCGTATGTCGGCCCGTGATTCGTTGATGACGTTGATGACGAGGCCCGACCAGTCGGGTTTAACGAGGGTGGTTGCACCCTCCACGACGCGGACCCGCTTTTTCATCATCTGGTCGATGGTGCCGGAGCCGATGAGGACGGTATAAGTGCCGGGTTCAAGGGGGATACGGTGACCGGTGCGTGTATCCTGGAGCGACTGGCCATCGCGCATGACGCTATAGACAGGTTCGTTATCCGGTTCGGTCATGGACGGGCAAAAAACGGCGCCCTTGCCGAATGGTACAATGGTATCATCCATTTCGAGCTGGGTGGAGATCGGGGAACTTTCCCAGGTTGTTTCCTGTGCCGCGGCGACGCTGGTAACCAGCACCGTTCCCAGGCACGCTATGAGGAGGAGGGCATCACGCGATTTCATTATTCCTCGGTAGTTTCCCGTTTTTCCGGTATGATTTCAAAATCCGATTCATCGATGCCGTCATCCTGATCCCCGGCCGGCTGATCCGGCTTTTCTGATTCCAGGCCGGCAGGTCCGGTGACCTCCGGAACCTTCCCCGGCAGCTTTACCCCCGTGCTTATTGAGAGGAAGAGCTGGTCGAGTTGGTTGATGATGATGTCCATCTGAGCCTGGAGAATGGAGGAGAGGCCTCTCACGGTATAGACCATTTCCGACTGATAGACCTGTTTACGCTGGTCGAATGAGTAGTCCCATATCTGCTGGCCGTCCGCAACGCGGAGGACTTTGAAGGACATGGCGAGGTGGGCGAAGTAGATATCGCCGGCATCGAGTTTTTCGAGGGCCTCGACCTTACCCTCGATGCGAAAGTCCGGGCGTGTTTCGAAAAAGTCGTACCCGACCCTGTTGGTCAGGGTGGAGGCTTCGAAATGCTTGAAAACCATATCGGAGACCATGTAGTCGGGTCTGACCGCCCAATTTTCGAGTTCATAGTACTGGATTTGGTGTGGAGAATAGCGGTACAGGATAGTCTGCCGGTTGAAAATACGCTGTACCTCGAATCCGCCGATCTGGAGCGAGTAGGGATAGGGACGCTGCGATGCTGCAGGCGGTGTGCTGGCAGGCGTGTAGCTGATAATGTAGTAATTTTTTACCCTGATCCTTCCCAGGCTGCATGATACCAGGACAGTCAGTACCGCAAGTAATGCAAAGCATATCGGATGGGTTCTTCTCAACACCTTCATCATGTCATTCAATCCTATCTCCCGTGGTCCTCCTCCCCCGAATCAGCACGGAGGGATTTTCTCGTATCACATCGGTCGCTTCCCTGAGGTTATCGATCGTTTCTTCGAGGTTGCTCAAAGACTTCAGGATGTCATCCCGGGCTTTAATCCCAATCATATCGTAGTTGATAACCATTTTGTTGGCGTTCCCCAGCAGCTCATCAAGGTCGGCGCCCAGCTTGACCAGACCGAGGCTGTCGAGGAGGGCATTCGTATGGTCGGTGAAATCGCGCACATTGGTCAGGGTGTTCTGGATGTCCCGGGACTGCATGATGTCGTTGAGCGCGGTCATGGTGCTGTCGATTTTTCCCGAGGATGTCTTCAGGTTGTTCATGACAACTTCGAGATCGGCGAGTGTGCTGGTAATCGTTGTCCGGTTGTCCTTAAAGAGGGTGTCGAGTTCGGAACTCACATGTGCGATGGAGGTGAGAGATGCCTTCAGCATCTCGGTTGTTTCCGGTCCGGTCATGGCGTTCATGTTGTTCATGATTTGCTCCAGCTTGGCGAGAAGCACCTCGGCGCTACCGGAGATGTTTTCGAACAACGACGCACCGGCGAGGATCGTGCTTTCCGGCGGGAGATTCTCCGATTCCGCTTTGCCGCCGATAAGCTCGACGAATTTCAATCCCGTAATACCGACCAGGGTGAGCACCGCCTCGGTATCGTTTTTAATCGGGGTTCCGCGCTCAACCTCGATCTCGACCAGTATCGATGCCGCATCCTTCACCGCGAGGCCGGCTACACGACCCACCTGGACGCCCTGGAGCTTGACCGCTGATCCCGGCTCGAGGCCGGTCACCGAGACATCGCGATAGATAACATAGTACCGGTCCATTCTCTTGAGAAGCCGGTTGCCCACCAAAAGGACGAAAAAGATAAGCAGAACGGAGCTCGCCATGATGAGAAATATTGAGAGGCGGGCCTTTTGCGCTTTGGTTGCCATGATACCGTCCGTATTAAAAAAGGCGGGTGGAAGGACTAATCCCGAAGTGAAACGTTAAAATAGTATATTGAGTTGCCGCTATCTTGTCAACGATAAATCTCTGTTTCCTGCAATCGGAGCACATCTTTTTTCCGATACCATGTCAAACACGGTACGATTTTCCGGCCCGGCGCAGTGCATTATGTCATCCCGTTCCGGCTGTCCGGGAGGAAGAATACGCTGCGGCAGCGGTATCTTTCCTTGCGGCGGCGGCCCCGGATGTGTATTTTTCGGCTACTATGAAACCGGTCATCTGCAACTACTACCTGACATACCGCTGTAATGCACGGTGCGGATTCTGCTCCATCTGGCAGGATACGAGTATACCGGCATCACGGGAGTCCCCGGTCGGCGTGGTGTGCCGTAACCTCGGCGATGCCCGCATGCTCGGTGTGAAGGTTGTCGACCTCACCGGCGGTGAGCCGCTCCTGTACGACGGTCTTCCGGACGTTCTCGCGCATGCAAGGAAAATCGGGCTATGGACGACGGTCACGACGAACGGCATCCTCTACCCCCGCCGCGCGAGGGAACTTGCCGGGCTGGTGAGCATTCTCCAGTTTTCCCTCGATGCCCCCGACCGCGCGGGACACGATGCGGTGAAGGGCGTGCCCTGTTTCGACCGGCTGATGGAGAGCATCGAGTCTGCACGATCGCTCGGGGAGCGTCCCACGTTCATCCACACGGTGACCGACGAGAACATTGAAGCGGTGCCCGGGGTGATAGCACTTGCCAGAAAGGTTGCGGTGCCTCTGTTTCTCAATCCGTGCTTTGCCTATGCCGACAAGGTGGGGTTGTCCCGCGAAAACGCCCGATTCCTCGGCAAGCTGGTGCGGGGACGGGGGGTCACCATCGACCGCGGCTACCTTCGCTTTCTCATGGACGGCGGCAACAGGCGTGATAATCCCCGCTGCCTCGCAGTAAGCTCGACGATTGTGATCTCGCCGGACGACCGCATGCTTCTGCCCTGCTTCCACTTCATGACCCGGTCGATTCCCATCGGTGGGCGGCTGGTCGCGATCCGCCAGTCACAACCGGTCGCAATCGAGCGTCACCACGAAGGCAGCTACCCCTCCTGCGAGGGGTGCGCGGTAAACTGCTACATCCGTGCCTCGCTCTACCGGCGTTTTGACCGCTACTTTCTCCCCTCGATATTCTCCGCCGCAAAGTACCTGCTCGAATACTATCGCTCCCCACGTAAATAAAAGTAGAAGCTTTATGCCATCCGCAGAATCGCCATCCGCAGGTTCGCTAACCGCAGGTTCGCAGGACGATGATAAGATCGGATGAAGTATCGGGCTGGAATTCGGAATAATCGTACCCGCCGTAGACCGCTTCCACCGTGAAGGCGGCGTCATTCGCAGCCTGTTCGACCTCTGCGCGGGACCAGTTTCTCAGGACCGACGATTCTGCGACATGCTCGATCCGACCGCCGTGCGCACGGAAGAATGCGAGGGACAGGAGCGTCTGTGCACCGTGGGGCACGAGGCTCTTGACCGCGATCACCTCGTATACGCCAACCGCAGGTTCGCCCGCCGTTTTTTTCTCGATGCGGTGACGGGGTTCCTGCGCATGCTGAGCCTGGTAATTCAGGATCTGCACGAGGAACAGGCCCCGGGGGGCGAGCGAGGAATGGACGGATTGGAAGGTGTCCGCGAGATCGCGGGGCGTTTCCAGAAGGGAAAGCGAGTTTCCCAGGCAGAGCGCGCAGTCCCACGGACCGGCCTCGAGCGAGCGCATGTCCCCGGTACGATAGGTGATCGAGGGATGCGCAGGGTGTTTTCGGGCATAGGCAATCATGTCGGCGCTGAGATCGAATGCATCGACGCTGGCACCGAAACCCGCGAACAAAACGGCGTGAAACCCGGTGCCGCACGCCAGGTCGACGATTCTGTTTCCC